>NZ_JBFTQY010000033.1:0-62641 GCF_056399245.1 Rhizobium sp. 01N447_2 | reverse complement strand
GTGATGCCAAGGTCGACCGGTCGGTGGCAACTGGCACCGTGCCGCAGACGCCGCCGAGCACCGACACGCTCTCCGACGAGATGACCGTGCGCAATGCCGTGACCTCGGCCGACGTGCAAAGGCTCGAGGGCCAGCCGCTTCCCTGGGCGAACGCATCGACCGGCAGTGCCGGTGTCATCGATACGATCGTCGAAAACAATGAGTCCGGCCAGGTCTGCCGGCAGTTCCGCACGACCCGGCATTCCTATGTCGGCATCGCCAAATTCTACGGCAAAACCTGCCTCGTCGGCGGCGGCAACTGGCAGCTTCTGAGCTTCCAGCCGGAAAGTTGATCCGGCGGGAGAACTGAGCCTCCTAGGTCGTGTGGTCGAATGCTGCTTCTCCAAACTCAAGCAGTTCAAAAGAGTCGCAACGCGCTTCGAGAAAACGGCGAGAAACGACCTCACCGTCGTCACCATCGTAGCAACCGTCCTATGGATCAGATAACAGCCCAGGCCACCTAGAGCGCCGCGCGTCTTCTCAGACGCGCCAAGGACGCTCTATCACTTTGAATCCGCGCATAATCCTTTCCGAAAATCGATTCCGATTTTCGGGGTTATGCGCTAGAGAGAAATAGCTTGGCCCGCACCCAGGCGCTTGGCCTCGCGGTAAGCGAGGTCGGCTGCCACCATATCTTCCATAGCGACGCCCATGGCCTTGTAGATTGTGATCTGCTGATCTGACGTCCGACCTGGTCGCTGCCCCAGCAACATCGCGCCAAGATCGGTGCCTGCCTCGGGATCAATATTTGCAAGTTCGCAGCAGCCCACCGGTGTTGGCGCGAACGAATCCCGCGTCTCAACAAAGAGGGTGCCGCGAGCCATCAAATCGATCGGAAGTTCGCCGCCGAGGGGCGCGACACCAACCGAGGACACGTGCGTTCCTGGTTGAACCCATTCTGCCGATATTGCGGGGACATAGGAGTGCGTCGCGAGGCACACAACATCTGAAGACCGTATCGCCGCCTCGAGGTCCTCGACGGCAGTGATGCCTGAATGACGTGAAGCCAGCGCCTGCGCATCAGCAAAATCTTTAGAGAACACTCGAATTTCCTGGAAATCGCGAACGAGCGGCAACAGGTGAAGGTGCTGGCTGGCTTGAACGCCCGCGCCCACGACGGTCGCGACCTTGGCATTGCACCTGGCGAGTTCTCGCACTGAGAGGACGGCCGAACCGGACGTGCGTACGGCCGTGATGTAGGTGCCATCCATAATGCAAACAGGCATTCCTGTTTCTGGATCGAAGAGATGTATTGTTGCGAGGTGACTGGGCATGCCCCGGGCGATATTGCCTTCGAACACGTTGACCAGTTTTACGGTCAAATGCATTCCCTTCATCCAGGCCGGCATCGCCAACGAATAGCCTGCATTCGGAATATCGAGTTGTGGCCGCGCTGGATTGACGACACGACCGTCGGAGAGCGCTTTGAACCCGTCCGCTAGCGCGTCGAGCAGCTTGCGCAGGTCGATGCATGTTTTGACCTCCGCTTCGCTCAGCGAGAGAATCTTGATCTCACCTTTGGTGTGAGTGCTTAAGGCAGGTTGGGTTCTGTGCATGATGTTGCTTGCCTTCGTCTGGTTGGGGTTTAGTTCTTTTCCAACCGTATTGCGGCAAACGGCGCGACGAAATATAGTAATTTCGACTTCTTTGCGTGATTATCGCGCATTCCAACCCAGGAAAGTGTGAATCAGAAATGAGTGACTTGGACCGTGTCGATCGGATGCTGCTCGGGCTATTGCAAGAAGATGGTCGCCGGACTGTTCTTGACCTCGCCGAACGCGTTGGATTGTCACCCACGGGCGCATCCCAGCGCATCAAGCGGCTTTTCAGTGAAGGCTTTATCCGCGCTGTGCGGGCTGTGCTCGAGCCTTCAAAGATCGGACGTGGCACGCTCGTCTTTGTCGAGGTAAGGCTCGATCACACCGCGCCGCACGTCTTCGACCGCTTTGCAGAGGCTGTTGCGAAGGCACCCGAAATCATCGAATGTCATATGGTGATTGGTGGCTTCGACTACCTGGTCAAAGCACGAATAGCTGATATGGCGACGTTTCAGGAATTCCTGCAGCGGGTCATTCTGCCACTTCCTGGCGTCAGGGAAACCCACAGTTACGCATCAATCGGTGATGTGAAGCCTGACGCATTGTTGCCGCTTTGACACCTCCGATTTTCCGGACCGGTTGAGACTGGAAATTCCAGTCTAGACGGAGTTTTCGGCATGAAAGTCGAAGTTCACGGAGGTGCAGATCGCTTTCATTGCGGCAAACCGGGGAGCAAACGCCGGTTCCCGTGGTCTGTCGGTAGTCGCGCGTCGCCGCCATCGCCTTATCGATCAGACAAGTGTCCACGCCACCTAAGGCTAAATTCAAACCATTACCGCGTCCCTTTGCGCGTTCGAAATGACGCATAGCGCCGTCGCCAACAGGTTAACGCGCGACCGCTTTCTGCCGAGTGCTTAGCAAAGAGCTAACCATTCGCCGCGAAACACCCCACATGTCTGCCCAGAAATAACAAGTGATTAGCAACTCCGCCGCAGGATCAGCGTTGAGAGTGGCTGTTCCTGCCTTTGTAGCGGGTGGCGCCACACAGGTTTTATTGGACGGGGATGCCGGGCAAGGACGAGGCTTGCCGCATCGCAACACCGGCGGTTTTAACATGCGCGATCCTTACAAAATTCTGGGCGTCAAGCGCGACGCGGCAGTAGACGAGATCAAGGCGGCTTGGCGCAACATGGCCAAATCAGCCCATCCCGACCACAATCAGGACGATCCGACAGCGACGGCCCGGTTCGCCGAGATCGGCCGCGCCTATGAAACGCTGAAGGACCCGCGCAAACGTAGCCTGTTCGACAATGCCCTGCGGATGGCCGAAGCCAAGAAGCACGAACAGACGATCATGCAGCAGCGCCAGGCCGCCCGCGAGGCAGCCGTGCGCGCCAAGGCGGCGCAGGCCAATGCCGAGCGCGTGATGGAAGAGCTGGCGCGCGCCGCCCAGAAGGCTGCCGCTGACGGCTCCAGGCAACAGGCAGGTTCCGCTGAGGCGGCCGACGAGATGGTGGATCGCATTTTCGGCGCCCAGGCCCGCGCGGCTGCCGGCGGCCAGGCGCAGGGTCGCGCCCAGCAGACGCAATATCAGCAGGCCCAAAATCAACAGACACAAAACGCCCAGGGCGACGCCGGCAAGCGCATGGATGGCGATGCCGCCGAGGCCGACACCAAGGGCGACGAGGAAGCGGGCGAAACTGCAGCCAATGCCGCCGCCAACCTGTCGCTGCCGCTCAGCATCCTGACAAACCTGGTGCGCCGTTTCACCGGCGCCAAGGATACCGGCCTCGATAAAGCACCGGATGAGGTGACGACGGCGACGGTCACGATCGACGACGTGTTGAAGAGCGGCTGGATCACCGCGTCATTGCCGGAGGGCCGCGAAATCGGCTTCGCATTGCCGGCAGGCACGACCGACGGTCACGAGATCAGGCTCAAGGGACAAGGCTTCAAACTGCCAGGCATGCAGCGCGGCGACGCCGTCGTCAACATTCGCATCGCAACCGATCCGCGCTTCACGGTCGATGGTTTCGATCTGCACGCAGTGCTGCCGCTCAGCATCGAAAATGCCGTGCTCGGCACCGAGGCGCGCATCGAAGGGCCGAGCGGCCCGCTGAACGTGACGATCCCGGCATGGTCCGGCTCGGACAAGACGATCCGGGTTCCCGGCCAGGGATTGCCGCGCGAAGAGGGCGGCAGAGGCGATCTCGTTGTCGAATTGCGCATTATCTTGTGGGAAAAACCTGACGACAAAATCACCGATCTCATGCGGAGCATGCGCGAAGGCCTGTTCCTATGAAATTTTTATGACATTCGCACCCTTTATTACGATCCCTAACAGTTGATGATCCCGGCCAAGCTTGAACCGATTAACGGCCTATGCCATAGGCAGGATCGATCAGAATCCTAGGGAGCGAAATATGGCTCAAGCATCCGGCCTCATGGCAGGCAAACGCGGCGTCATCATGGGTGTCGCCAACAATCGTTCGATTGCGTGGGGTATTGCCAAGGCCATTCATGCGCAGGGCGGAGAAGTCGCGTTCACCTATCAGGGCGATGCGCTGAAGAAGCGCGTCGAGCCGCTCGCCGCCGAAATCGGCGCGACGCTCGTCGGCCACTGTGACGTCGCCGACGAAGCCACCATTGATGAGGTTTTCGAGAATGTCGAAAAGCTGTGGGGCAAGATCGATTTCCTCGTGCATGCGATCGGCTTTTCCGACAAGGACGAGCTGACCGGCCGCTACGTCGACACCTCGGCCGACAATTTCGCCAAGACGATGCAGATCTCCGTCTATTCCTTCACTTCGGTCGCACGCCGCGCCGAGAAGCTGATGACGGATGGCGGCGCCATGCTGACGCTGACCTATTACGGCGCCGAAAAGGTGATGCCGAACTACAACGTCATGGGCGTCGCCAAGGCCGCGCTCGAAGCCAGCGTCAAGTATCTCGCCGTCGACCTCGGCCCGCAGAACATCCGCGTCAACGCCGTCTCGGCCGGACCGATCAAGACGCTTGCCGCCTCCGGCATCGGCGATTTCCGCTATATTCTGAAATGGAACGAATATAACGCGCCGTTGCGCCGCACCGTCACCATCGAGGAAGTCGGCGATGTCGGCCTCTATCTCCTGTCGGACCTGTCGCGCTCCGTCACCGGCGAAGTGCACCATGCCGACAGCGGCTATCATGTCATCGGCATGAAGGCGGTCGACGCGCCCGACATTTCCGTCATCAAGGACTAGAGCATTTCGAGCGGAGCTGAGACCGTGCTTATCTACGTGATCAGACACGGCCAGACCGCCTGGAATGCCGAGCGCCGCCTGCAGGGTCAGAAGGATATCCCGATGAATGCCACGGGCCTGGAACAGGCCCGACAGAACGGCATCGCGCTTGCCGGGATTCTCGGCGACACGATCGACCAGTTCGATTTCGTCGCAAGCCCGCTCCAGCGCACGCGCGCGACGATGGAAATCATGCGCACCGCCATGGGCCTGCCGCCGCTGGCCTATCGCACCGATCCGAGGCTGGTGGAAATTTCCTTCGGCGACTGGGAGGGCTCGACGCTCAAGGAGCTGAAGGCGACGCAGCGCGAGCGAGTGGCGGAACGCAACACCTCGAAATGGGATTTCATCCCGCCCGGCGATGACGCGGAAAGCTATGAAATCCTCTCCTGGCGCACCGGCTCATGGCTGAACTCCGTCGATCGGCCGACGGTCTGCGTGACCCATGGCGGCGTCATCCGCACGCTGTTCCAGACGATCGCCGACCTGCCGAAAAGCACGGCTGCAGAAGGCGCAATCCCGCAGGACCGGATCATCAGGATCGAAACTACTGAGCGGACGATCGCTTGGCTGTAGGCATCGCAGGGCGCTCGGTCGAATTGGGACACGAGCGAGTTGTCGGCCAGGAGATTGCCGAGACCTGCCCCTCATCCGGCTGCCGCCACCTCTCCGTTTCCACTCACTCTCGTAGGGCACGTCCCCTCGCCCCGCGAGCGGGGAGAGGGTTAGGGTGAGGGGCAGCCATCGGCGCGTACCTCACCCGATCATTCTCCAGAGAACCGGTTATTTAACGATATCGAGATCGTTGATGACGCGCTTGCCGTCGACCTCGGTATAGAAGACGATCACCTTCACGCCGGCTTCGAGGCCGTCGAAATTGAATTCCTCGGGCGCCTGATAGGTTTTGCCGTCATCGAGCGTCAGCACGAGGTTGGCCGTGTCGACCTTCTTGATGGTCGCCTCGACATCGGCGCTCTCGGCAAAACCGCTCATCGGTGACAGGAAGCTTGCTGTTGCCAAAAGCGTGGCGACGACGAAACGCATGGCGACAATCCTTTTAAGACGCTGCACGAGAAACTGACTGGCCACAGATAAGCTCCTGAATATGGCGAAAATTGCCCGTAAGAATGGCTTTTCCCGCCCAATTGATGAATAGGATTTTAAATATAATCAAGATGGTGCGTTAATCCGTGGTTTTTCCCTTCCCGCGATCTCTCGKCATCGCCGGTGGGCAATCGTAAATTAACCCGCGCGCCCTACAGTTGCTCGTCAACATGGGGGTTTCATTTTGTTATCCAGGCTCAGCGACAGCAAGCAGTTGCGGCGCGTGTTGAAGAATAGCCGCGTCTCGTTTCTGGTTTCGTCGCTTGTCGCCCTGGTCGTCATCATGGTCGGCTTCGGGCTCGACCAGGCCAATACTGCGTCTCATGTGCGCGAACTTCATATCCGCACCGAAAACGAGACGAACCTCATTCGCGCCCGGGTCATGGCCGAGATCAATATGGACCTCAGCGTCGTGCGCGACCTGACGAACCTGATCTCCGTCAGCGCGGCAAACGGAGAGGAGATGGAGCGCCAGATCAACTGGCTGCTAATCCAGAACCCGTCTTTCATTCATATCGCCGTCGCGCCTGATTTCATCATCCGCGACATCCACCCATCGCAGTCCGGCAATGAGCGGATCGGCCGCGATGTGCGCGAGGTTCTGTTCTTCCGCCAGGCGATGACCAGCGCGGCCAGCAACCAGTCGGCGCGCTTCTACGGCCCGATGAGCATTGACGGCCGCGACGCCTTTGCCATCTTCTTCCCGGTTTACGTCAAGGAGAACGGCCAGCGGCGGATCTGGGGGGCGGTCGAGGTCGCCATCGACCAGACGATGTTCTACCAGGCGACCGGGCTGATGCCGGCACGCGACCGCGAGAATCAGGAACGCTATCCGCATCTCGACCATCTTTCGATCGCCATCCGGGATATCGGCTCGCCGGCCGCCGCCAAAGCTGGTCTCCCGGCGCCGTTCTTCGGGTCGGCCGATATCGACGGCAAGGATCCGATGCGCCAGAAGATCGGCTTTGCCGGCGGCAAGTGGGAGCTTTCCGCCGTCCCGAACAGCGGCTGGGACGCGATACCCGAAAACCGCACCAAGCTGCGTCTGATCATCCTTGCCGCCGGCTTCATCATCATCGTGCCGATCTTCTTCGCGACCCTCCTGCTCGGCGAGCGCAATCGCAACATTACCGCGCTGGAGACGCGCGAGGCAAAACTGCTGGAACTGTCGCAGCGGCTCAATTTGGCGCTGGAATCCTCGAATATCGGCATCTGGGAGCTGCAGGATGATTCGAGCAGCCTGCTCTGGGACACGCGCGCCGCGGCCCTGCACGGCAAGCCGGCTGAGGAAGGAAGCTGGGCGCTCGACAAATGGCTGGCGGCGGTCCTGCCCGAGGACCGCGACGTCGCCGAAGTGCATTTCTTCAGCTGCAGCATTGCCGGTGCTGCCTGCACGGCGCAATACCGCATCATGCTTGCCGACGGCGGTATCCGCCACCTGCGCTCGGTCGGCGCCTTCTATACGGATGCCGGCGGCGTCAGCAAGACGATCGGCATCGTCTGGGACGTGACTGCCGATGCGGAGATCACCGACACGCTGCGCAAGGCCAAGGATATGAGCGAGGTCAAGAATGCCGAGCTGGAACTGGCGCTTGAAGAGCTCTCGAGCCGCGAGGGGCAGCTCGCCGAGCTTTCCAGCCGGCTCGACCTGGCGCTCAATTCCTATCAGTGCGGCATATGGGAAGCCCGGCCCGGCCGGGGCGGCTCGATCTGGAACGAGCGGATGCACGAGCTCTATGGGCTTGCGCCGCGCAACGGCTTCATGACCGAGGAGATCTGGCTTGGCTGCATCCACCCCGAGGATCGAGCCTTAGCGCTCGAAAGCGCACGCCACTTCAAGAAGAACGGCGATACGCACACGCTCGTCTGCCGCGTGCTGGTCGACGACGGCTCGGTGCGTTATGTGCGCTCGGTCGGCAAGGTCCACCAGACGGGGACTAGCGAGATGAAGATCATGGGCATCGCCTTCGATGCCACTGAAGACGTGCTGATGACGATCCGGCTGAAGGCGGCCAAGGACGAGGCGGTCGCCAAGAATATCGAGCTTGAGCTTGTCAAGAACAGGATCGAGCACAATTCGCTGCATGATCCGCTGACCGCACTCGCCAACCGCCGCAAGCTTGATATCGCACTGGAAAGCCTGACCCATGACGGTCGCCAGCAGCGGCAGAAATTCTCGATCCTGCACATCGACCTCGACCGCTTCAAGGACATCAACGATACGCTCGGCCATGCGGCCGGCGATGCGATGCTGGTGCACGCCTCGAAGGTGCTTGCCAAGAATGTCCGCGGCAGCGACATCGTCGCGCGCATCGGCGGCGACGAGTTCGTCATTCTGGCCCTCGACGTCGGCGACAAGGAGATGGCGCAGCTTTCGACGCGGATCATCGAGGAGATGCGCCAGCCGATCGATTTCCAGGGCTTTTCCTGCCGCTGCGGCGTGTCGATCGGCATTGCGCTCGCCAACGGCATCCATGTCGATGCGCGCAAGGTGCTGATCAATGCCGATATCGCGCTCTACCGCGCCAAGAGCATGGGCCGCAACCGCTTCGAATTCTTCAATCACAATCTCCAGGCCGATATCATCAACACCAAGCGCACCGCCGACGAGATCCTTGCCGGCATCGACAATGGCGAATTCACCGCATGGTATCAGCCGCAATTCTCCGCCCGGACGATGGAACTGACGGGCGTCGAGGCGCTGGTGCGCTGGAATCACCCGTCCAAGGGGCTGCTGACACCCGACAAGTTCCTGCGCATTGCCGACGAGATCAATGTCGTGCAGATGCTCGACCGGATCGTTCTCGAAACGGCGCTGCGCGACAAGGTGCGCTGGACAGCGCGCGACATTGTGGTGCCCAAGGTCTCGGTCAATGTTTCGGCGCGGCGGCTGCATGATGGCAGCCTCTTGGAATCACTCGCCGACCTGCATATTCGTCCAGGCGAAATCTCCTTCGAGCTGGTGGAATCGATCTTCCTCGACGAGAGCGAGGACGTCGTCTCGCAGAATCTCGAGCGCATCAAGGCGCTCGGCATCGATATCGAGATCGACGATTTCGGCACCGGCCATACCTCTATCGTCAGCCTGTTGAAGCTGAAGCCGAAGCGCCTGAAGATCGATCGCCAGCTGGTGCAGCCGATCGTCAATGCCTCGCAGGAGCGCGCACTCGTCAGCTCGATCATCGAAATCGCCCGCTCGCTCGGCGTCGAGACGGTGGCCGAAGGGGTGGAGACGGCGGCACATGCCGCACTGCTGCGCGATCTCGGCTGCGATATCCTGCAAGGCTATGCCTTCTCACGGCCTCTCTCCTTCGACGATTTCACCAACGAAGCCACAGGAACGGGGTGGCGGCTGGCGTCCTGATCGCGGCCTGCCGATCGCCCCGCCCTCCCCCTCGCCGCCTGCGCAGAGAGGGCGGCGGCAAGATGCGCCGCCCATCCCTGACAACGAACCGAAACAGCATTTCCTGAGCTGGCGGTTTGGCGCAAAGAAAGGCTTTTGCCTCGGCGGATTTTTGGCCTATGAGTGTCGCGCCTTTTCAAGCAATGGCGCGGCCGGCAGCGACCGGCTTTGGCGCCACCGTGGGAACACATGTCGCACAATACATTCGGTCACCTTTTCCGCGTAACCACCTGGGGCGAAAGCCACGGTCCGGCGCTCGGCTGCGTCGTCGACGGCTGCCCTCCGGGGCTCAGCTTCAAGCTCGAGGACCTGCAAGTCTGGCTCGACAAGCGCAAGCCCGGACAATCCCGCTTCGTGACGCAGCGGCGCGAGGACGATCTGGTGAAGGTGCTGTCCGGCGTCATGCTCGACGCCGATGGCGAGACGATGACGACCACCGGCACGCCGATCTCCATGCTGATCGAAAACACCGACCAGCGCTCCAAGGATTACGGCGAGATCGCCAAGCAATACCGCCCCGGCCATGCCGATTATACCTATGACCTCAAATACGGCATTCGCGACTATCGCGGCGGCGGCCGCTCCTCGGCGCGCGAAACCGCTGCGCGGGTTGCCGCCGGCGGCATCGCCCGGCTTGTCGTGCCAGGCGTCACCGTGCGCGGCGCGCTGGTGCAGATCGGCAAACACAAGATCGACCGCCGCAACTGGGATTGGGATCAGGTCGATCAGAACCCATTCTTCTCCCCCGATGCCGCGATCGTGCCGGTCTGGGAGGAATATCTCGACGGCATCCGCAAGAACGGCTCCTCGATCGGCGCGGTCATCGAAGTGATCGCCGAAGGGGTGCCGGCCGGCCTCGGCGCGCCGATCTAYGCCAAGCTCGAYCAGGATATYGCCTCGCTGCTGATGTCGATCAACGCCGTCAAGGGCGTCGAAATCGGCAATGGTTTTGCCGCCGCCGAAACCTCAGGCGAAGACAATGCCGACGAGATGCGCATGGGCAATGACGGCACGCCGATCTTCCTTTCCAACAATGCCGGCGGTATTCTCGGCGGCATCTCCACCGGGCAGCCGGTGGTGGCGCGTTTTGCCGTCAAGCCGACCTCCTCGATCCTGACCGAACGCCAGTCGATCGATGCGGAGGGCAAGAATGTCGATATCCGCACCAAGGGCCGGCACGACCCCTGCGTCGGCATCCGCGCCGTGCCGATCGGCGAGGCGATGGTCGCCTGCGCCGTCGCCGACCATTATCTTCGCGACCGCGGCCAGACCGGCCGTCTGAAATAGGAGCGCTCGCCCCATGTCTTATGACCAGAAGCGCGTCGTCGACGCCATCCGGGCCTTCGAGGCCGGCGAAATCGTCGTCGTCATGGACGACAATGACCGTGAGAACGAGGGCGACCTGATCGTCGCCGCCGTGCATTGCACGCCCGAGAAGATGGCCTTCATCGTGCGACACACCTCCGGCATCGTCTGCGCGCCGATGCCGAAGGAAGAGGCCAAACGCCTCAACCTCAACGCCATGGTGGCGGAAAACGATTCGGCCCATACGACGGCCTTCACCGTCTCGGTCGATTTCAAGCACGGCACGACGACCGGCATCTCGGCCGACGACCGGACGCTGACGGTGCGCAACCTCGCCAATCCGAATGTCGGCGCTTCCGATTTCGTCCGTCCCGGCCACATCTTCCCGCTGGTCTCCCGCGAGGGCGGTGTGCTGATGCGCTCCGGCCATACGGAAGCCGCCGTCGATCTCTGCAAGCTTGCCGGCCTGCCGCTGATCGGCGTCATCTCCGAGCTGGTCAACGACGACGGCACCGTCACGCGCGGCCCTGAGGTGGTCGATTTTGCCGGACAACACGGGCTGAAGCTCGTCTCCGTCGCCGATCTCATCGCCTATCGCCAGCGCAAGGAGACGCTGATCGAACTCGGCACCAGCTTTGACATCGAGACGCCGTTCGGCAAGGCGAAGGCCCATACCTATTCATTGCCCTGGGATCCGATGCAGCATCTCGCCGTCGTCTTCGGCGACATCCGCGACGGCGTCGACATCCCGGTGCGCCTGCATCCGGAGAATGTCGCAGAGGATCTCTTCGGCAAGAACAGCCCGGTCGATTTCTACATGCAGAAGATTGCCGAGCAAGGCCGCGGCGTCATCGTCTATCTGCGCGAAGGCTCGGTCGGCGTCGGCCACCACGACAACGGCCGCAAGGCCCGCAACCAGGGCCGAGAAGCCCATGCCGAAGCCCAGACGCGCGACAGCGAATGGCTGGAAATCGGCCTCGGCGCACAGATCCTCAGGGATCTCGGCGTCAGCTCGATCAAGCTGCTCACCAGCCGCGAGCGCCACTATGTCGGCCTCGAAGGTTTCGGCATCAAGATCAGCACGACGGAGATTTGCTAGAGGGCTTTTCCCTTCTCCCCAGCGGTGGTCCGAAGGAAGGGTTGAGACCCGTGGCTCAACCCCGGTCAGTGGCCCGAAGGACAGATGAGGAGGTGAGCGACGTTAGGAGCGAGTGCACTGAGCGCAAGCGAAGCGCAATATTGAGCGGCGTGCCATGAAGCCCCCCCATCCGGCTGCCGCCACCTTCTCCCCGAGGGGAGAAGGGATTACCCTCTCCACCCGTCGAGCAAGACGACCTTCTCCACACCCGCAAACCGCGCGACCCGCTCCAACTCCGCTTCCAGCCTCTCCAGCCGGCCGGCCGACGGCTTGACGCCGGGTTCCAGCCACAGCCGCTTGACATCGAGTGTTGATTTCTTCCGATCCGCCTTCATGTCGATGCGGCCGATCAGCCTGTCGCCTTCGAGCAGCGGGAAGACGTAGTAGCCATATTCGCGCTTCGGCTCGGGCACGAAGATCTCGATGCGATAGAAGAAGCCGAACAGGCGTTCGGTGCGGTTGCGGTCGCGGATCATCGGGTCGAAGGGGCTGAGCACGCGGATGCGCGGCGGCGCGCCGGGGTAAGTGTCGAGTGTCGAGAGGAAATCGGCAAAGGCCCAAGATGGGCGCGCCTTGCCGCCGAGCGCCGGTTCGATCAGCACTTCGATCAGTTCGTCGCCATGGGCCGCCACCCAGGCCTTGGCCTCATCGGGCGAAACCAGGTTCCAGAAGGCTGATATCTCGCCATGGGTGGCGAAGCCGAGCCGGGTGAGCGCGCTACGGCAGGCCCAGTCGACGAATTCCTCGCGGCTCACCTCCGGCTCGCGGAACTCGGCCGGGATGACGCGCTCCGCCAGATCATAGATCTTCTGGAAATTCGAGCGGCCGGCAATGGCGAACTTGCCGGTGTGCCAGAAATATTCGAGTGCCGTCTTGTTCGGATGCCAGTTCCACCAGCCGCCGGAAACGTGGCCGTCGGCCTTGATATCGCGCGACAGGATCGCGCCGTCGCGCCGCACGCGCTCATAGGTCTCCTCGAAAGCCGCCTCGAAGCCCTCGCCGCGCCATTTGCGCCAGCGTTCGATGATCACCTTTTCCTGATGAAGGAACTTGTGCTTCCAATAGACGAAGAAGGCGCTCGGCAGAATGGAAGCGTCGTGCGTCCAGTGCTCGAACAGCGCACCGTCCTTTTCGAGCAGCGCGGTCAGATGTTCGCGCCGGTAGGTCTGGTTGCGGGAAAACAGGATCTGATGATGGGCCCGCTCCACCGTCTGGATGCTGTCCACCTGGACGAAACCCAGTTCATGGATGAGCTGCAGCAGGCCGGCCTTGGTCAAGGCGCGGTTCGGCGGGGCGCTGAGGCCCTGCTTGGCAAGGAAGACCCGGCGGGCGTCGGAATTGGAAAGCAGATTCGTCATGGCCACATCATAATCCGGAAAATCTTCCTAGCCACCCGATATCGACAGCGAGATTTGCGCTTTCATCATCCTCGATTCCCCGTGTAGAAGCACTGCTGTCCGGTTGGCGCCAATGGCTGCCCCTCACCCTAGCCCTCTCCCCGCCTGCGGAGAGAGGGGACGTGCCAAACGCAGCGTCGAGGTTGAGGGAGCCGGTGCGGCATATCCCTTCTCCCCGCGAGCGGGGGTCCGAAGGACGGGTCGAGCCACGTGTCTCGACCCAGGCAGAGGTGCCGGCAGGCGGATGAGGGGCCGGCATCGGCAATCTCCTCCGGTGAAAAATGCGAGGGATTGGTTTGGATATTCGTTTCGAAGGCGCCGGGGTCAGTTTCGGGACACGGGTGGCGCTGCAGCCGCTGACGCTTGGCATCAGTGGAAAACGCATCGGCGTCATCGGGCTGAACGGCTCGGGCAAGACGACGTTCGCGCGGCTGATCAACGGATTGACCAAACCATCGGTCGGCCGCGTCACCGTCAACGGCCGCGACACGAGCGACGAAAAGACTGCGGTGGCCGATGTCGGCTTCATCTTCCAGTCGCCGCAGAACCAGATCATCCTGCCGATCGTCAAAGACGACATCGCCTTCGGGCTGAAGCGGCGCGGCTTCAGCAAGGCGGAGATCGAGGCGAAGGTCGAGGGCGTGCTGGCCCGCTTCGGCGCTGAGACGCTGGCCGATCGGCGCGCGCACGAGCTTTCCGGCGGCGAGCTGCAGGTGGCGGCCCTCTGCTCGGTGCTGGCGACGGGGCCGGGCATTCTCATCCTCGACGAACCGACCAACCAGCTCGACCTCAAGAACCGGGCCCTGGTCGAAGGGATTATCGCCGGACTGCCGGAAAGTGCCATCATCATCACGCATGATCTGGAGCTGATCGCCGATTTCGAGCGGGTGCTGCTGTTTCATGAAGGGCGGCTTGCCGCCGATGCGCCGGCTGCCGAAGCGATCGCCCGCTACAAGGAGATCGCCGCCTGATGCAATCGCTCTATGTCGAAGGCAACAGCGTGATGCACCGGCTTTCGCCGCGGGTAAAGCTGTTGTCGCTGACGATCTTCGGCGTCGTGCTGTTCGTCAGCGGGAACCTCATCCTGCTTTCGATCGCCGTGCTGCTGACGGCGGTTCTCTACCGCATGATCGGCCTGCCGTTTGCCGATGGGCTCAGGCGGCTGCGGCCGGTCTTTCTGACGATCGCGGTCGTGGCACTCTTCAACCTCATCTTCAATCCCTGGCAGGAGGCGCTCGTGCCCCTGCTGCGGCTGACGGCGCTGATGCTGCTTGCCGCCACCGTGACGGCGACGACGTCGATCACCGAGTTCATCGACGAGGTGACGGCGCTTGCCCGCCCGCTCGAACGCACCGGCTGGGTGCAGGCCGACGATATTGGCCTGGCGCTGGGGCTGGTGCTGCGTTTTGTGCCTGAGATCGTCGGGCGTTATCAGGCGATCCGCGAGGCGCATAAGGCACGCGGACTGAGGGTGCGGCCGACGACGCTGCTTGCGCCGCTGATCATCCTGACGCTCAAGGATGCGGATAATATCGCCGCGGCGATTGACGCGCGCGGCATTCGGCGGCATGTGAGTTAACGATTGATAAACACGGAATTCATGATGAGCACTCGCGACCTCGTTCTTACCGCCCTCTTTGCCGCGATCATCGTGGCGCTCGGCCTGCTGCCGCCGATCTCGCTCGGCTTCATTCCGGTGCCGATCACCGCCCAATCGCTCGGCGTGATGATGGCCGGCGTCGTGCTCGGCGCCCGGCGCGGCGCGATTGCCGTGCTGATCGTGCTGGTTCTGGTCGCGATCGGCCTGCCGGTGCTTTCCGGCGGCCGCGGCGGCCTTGCCATCTTCGCGTCACCAACGGCCGGCTTCCTGATCGGCTGGATCTTTGCCGCCTTCGTCACCGGCTATTTCAGCGAACGGCTGGTCAACCATCAGCAATCCGCCCTGGTGCAGACGGTGAGCTTCTTCCTCACCGCTATGGCCGGCGGCATCGTCGTACTCTACGCCTTCGGCATTACCTATCTCGCCACCGTCGCCGGCCTCGGCTTCACGAAAGCCTTCGTCGGCTCGATGGCCTTCATTCCCGGCGATGTGATCAAGGCTTTCGTCGCAGCCCTGCTTGGCCGCGCCGTCATGGTCGGCTATCCCCTGCTGCCGTCGCGCGCCTGACGCATAGGCCGGTCTTGTCTGGTGAACACCCCAACGGCCCCTTCGGGGGCCGTTGCGCTTAAAGACATAGAATCTATGCGAAAGCCTCACCAGGCGTTCAACCCGGTCCGCATGAACGGGAACTTCCAAACCTTCTTTTCATTTTTCCGCAATGAACATCCCTGAAGGAGAACCATGCGAAGCGGCCGGCAGGAGGAGATGGCTGCCTGGTTCCGCTCGCTGGATCCTGTCCAGCCAAGGGACATGGTCGGCCTTTGGAGCGGCGTCGGTATTCCGTCGGATCATCCACTGGACGGCGTGCTCGAGAATCTCAACTGGTTTGGCAAGCGCTTCCATTCCGACATGCGGGCGGACGCCCTGCTCTTCACCTGGAGACCGGGCCGCCTCGTGCCGCTCGAGCCAAGTTTCTTACCCATTGGTCTGGCGATCAAGATGGCGCCCTTTGGCCGGACGTTCGTCGCGCGCGGCTGGTTCTCATACCTGCAGAAGCTGCTTCGAGCGAGAGGCACGACCGCTTCGTTGCGGCTTCAGGCCCTCGACGGCATCGAAACGGCTGTGATGATCTACGACAAACAGCCGATCGTGGACTACTTCCGCAGGATGGACGATGACGAGATTGCCGGCATGATGTGCGTGCGCGGCGACCCTCGGCGGTTCTTCTTCAAGCTCCGGAAAGTGATGGACTGAGGTATGCCGCAAAGGGCTGGCCGCCACCTCTGGAGCATCGCGGCACACGACATCGAACCCATTGCCCAATTCTTTCCTCAATCCAAGACAGGCGGAACATGCTATGAAAGCAGGGAAGAGGGCGAGATGACCGTCATCGATCGAAATCATGTTCAAGTCCGGGGCGATGGCCAGCGTGCGATGATCTTTTCGCATGGATTCGGGTGCGACCAAAATATGTGGCGTTTCGTGGCCCCGGCTTTTGAGGCCGACTTCAAAACAGTGCTGTTCGATCACGTTGGCGCGGGACGATCCGATCTTACGGCTTATGATGCCGGGAAATATTCGTCATTGTCCGGTTATGCGGATGACCTCGTGGAAATTTGCCGCGAACTTGGCCTGACGCAAACGGTCTTCGTCGGGCACTCCGTCAGCGCGATGATCGGCGTCATCGCGTCGCTGCAGGCACCGGAACTGTTTGAAAGCCTGATCCTCGTCGGGCCGTCGCCGCGCTATATCAACGACGATGACTATATCGGCGGTTTTAGCGCCACAGACGTAGACGAACTGCTGACATCGCTGGACGACAATCACATGGGGTGGTCTGCCGCCATGGCGCCCGTCATCATGGGCAATCCGGATCGGCCGGAACTCGGCGAAGAACTGACAAATAGTTTCTGCCGCACCGATCCTGAGATCGCCAAGGCGTTTGCACGGGTGACATTCACCTCAGACAATCGCAGCGACCTTCCTGAAGTCACCGCCAGAACGCTGATCCTTCAATGCCGCGATGATATCATCGCCTGCGAAGAGGTCGGCGAATTCGTCCATCGGCAGATCCCAAATAGTCAATTGGTCGTGCTGAACGCCAGTGGCCACTGCCCTAACCTCAGCGCTCCCGACGAGGTCATATCTGCAATCCGGCGGTTCGTTCGATGACTGGTGGCGACACGCAGATCGTCATGCCGGCGGAAGACCTTGAGGACCTGTACGAAAACGCGCCATGCGGCTATCTTTCGCTGCAGCCGGACGGGCGCATCGTCAAGGTGAACCGAACGCTATCGACCTGGATCGGCATCCCTGCCGAGCAACTCCTCGGCAAACGACTTCGCGACCTGCTCAACACGTCGGGCCGTATATTTTACGAGACCCATTTTGCGCCTCTGCTGCGCATGCAGGGGTTTTTCAATGAGGTTGCCCTCGATCTTGTGACGGCGGACGGCAGAACCTTGCCCGTGCTCGCCAATGCAATGGAAAGACGCGCAGAAGACGGTGCCTTGCTTTTCACCCGTGTGACGATGTTCCAGGCTGCCGAGCGTCGCCGTTATGAACGGGAGCTGCTCGAGGCGCGCGCAGCCGCCGATGCAGCCGGTGCCATCGTCAAATCCCAGCTCGACCTTGAACAGCAAACCGCCGAATTGCGGGAGCAGTTCATCGCTGTCCTTGGCCATGATCTGCGCAACCCGCTTGCCTCGATTGCCGCCGCGGCGCGCATGCTGCGAAAGGAGGAACAGACCGATCGCTCGATTAACGTTCTCGATTTGATGCAGGGCAGCGTCGTTCGCATGTCCGGCCTGATCGACAACGTCCTCGACTTCGCGCGCGGACGATTGGGTGGCGGCATCACGCTCGAGAGGCGAGCGGAGCATCTCGAACCGATCCTGCGACAGGTCATCGGAGAACTCCGCTCCTGTCATCTCGACCGCGGGATTGAGGTGAGTATCGAATTCGCCGGACCGATAAATTGCGACAGCGGCCGGATTGGCCAGCTGGTGTCCAATCTGCTCGGAAATGCCCTTACCCATGGGAAGTCGGACGAACCGGTGCGGCTCTCGGCGGCAACTGTCGACGGAAGACTGGAACTTTGGATCGCCAACAGCGGCCCTCCGATTTCCTGCGATGCGATGACAAGGCTTTTTCAGCCTTATTTCAGAGGCGAAATCGGCACAAGTCAAAGAGGATTGGGGCTCGGTTTGCACATCGCTTCGGAAATCGCCCGCGCCCATGGCGGCACGATCACGGTCAGTTCCGATGACACGGAGACGCGCTTCACCTTTGTGATGCCCTTGGATTGATCCGGGCTGCACAGCCGGCCAGCGTAAGCGGCTATTCCTTGCTGTCGGTGCGCGCCTGGCGCAGAAGCCGGTCGCCATCTCGCCCCGCCTGGAATCCGGGCAACAAAAAACCGCCTTGAGGCGGTCGGGCATTCTATCGATTTCAGTTTGATTTAGTCTCCTCCTCCGCCATCTCCGCCACCGCCATCGCCTGAGGCATCGAACCAGCCTCCACCTCCATCGCCGGAGCCTCCCAAATTGCCCCACCTGCGCTTGGTGTTTGCAGTGGTCTGGGTGGTGGCGCCTCTTTCTGCCCTTGCGATCAGCGCAAAGATCAGTGCGAAGCCTCCAACGAGCACGGTAACCACAAGAAATGTCTCCAATCAGTATCCTTTCGTTGTTTCAGGAAATCTCGTTTCCTGACTAAAATAGTAGATTATTTTCCCCCTCCCGGAAATAGCCTGAATATGAAACTTTCATGACAGTCTGGATCACGTCAAAACTCTGCGCTGCCTAAGGTGCAGCGCAGAGTATCTCGGACTGCCTCTTCAAGCCGGCGCTCTTTGCGGAAAGAGGACGGCTTGCGGAGCGGCCTTGACGCCCGTCACGATCAAGGGGTCCCGATAGAGGCGAGGAGCCGGTATTCCCAGCCTGGAATGCAGCGTTGCGGCCGAACTCGGCAGGAACGGCAGGAGGCAGCGGACAATGATCGCAAGGCCATAGACTTGCTCGGCCAGGGAGGCGCCGAGACGCGCGGCGGTCGCCTTCCGTTCCTCCGGCGTGAGATCGGCAAGCAGGGCTTTCGCATCCGCCCATGGCGCGCGTTGTGCAAACCGCTTGTTCGCCACGCCGACAAACTCGAAAATATCAGCCAGCCCAACATGGAGTTCGTAGGCATCGAAGGCCTGGGCCACTTTCGCCGGAAGGCGGGCGGCGGCCTCGACGAACGCGCTGTCCGGCACCGGCGGAACGATCCCGTTGAACGAGGTGGAGAGAAGGGCAAGCACCCGGTTGGCGAGATTTCCGAGCTGTCCTGCCAACTCTCCCGACCATGCGGCTTCGAGACGTTCGGCCGAGAAGTCGCCATCATCTCCCGAGCGTATATGCCGCAGCAGGTAATATCGCAGCGCGTCCGGCGTTTCGTAGGATTGGATGATGCCTTCCGGATCGATGCCGTTGCCGGCCGACTTACCGATCTTCCTGCCGTCCACCGTGACGTAGCCGTGCACGAGGATCGACGATGGCGGCGGCAGGCCCGCGGACAAAAGGATGGCCGGCCAGTAGATGGCGTGGAACTTGGAGATGCCCTTGCCGACGACATGGATGCGTTGGCCGCCGTTCCAATAGCGCGGCAAGAGGGTTACATCGGACCCGTGGCCGAGACCGGTGAGATAGTTCGCCAGGGCATCGAACCAGACATAGACGACCTCATCTCCATCGGGGACGGGAACACCCCAGCCTCGCGCCCGCTCCGCACTGCGCGAGACGCTGATGTCGGTCAGGCCACGCCGCAGCAGGGCAAGGATTTCGTTGCGCCGATGGGCGGGAACGATCCGAAGCTCGCCGGTCTCAATGAGCTCAAGCAGCCGGCCGCCGTATCGGGAGAGACGGAAGAACCAGTTCTCCTCGCGGATGGTCTCAAGGGCAATGCCATGTTCCGGGCAGCGCCCGTCATCGAGTTCCGACGGCTCGTAGAATTGCTCGCAACCGACGCAATAGAGACCCTCATATGCCTTGCGATAGAGGTCGCCATTGCCGGCGCATGCCCTCCACAAGGCATGGACGCAGGCGATGTGCCTTGGATCGCGGGAGGTGCGAACGAATTCCTCGTTGGAGATATCGAGCAGACGGCCGAGGCGCTCGAACCTGTCTGCATTCGCATCCACGAAGTCCTTCACGGGCAATCCCGCGGCTTCCGCCGACCGGACATTCTTCAGGCTGTTGTCGTCGGTTCCGCACTGGAACCTGACGTCGTGGCCGAGAAGCCGGAAATGGCGGGCATAGGCGTCGGCCTGGACAAGCTCCAGGGCGAAGCCCACATGCGGCGCGGCATTCACATAGGGGATCGAGGTGGTGATGTAGATCTTGTTCATCGGCGTTTCCTTTCGAAGGCTGTTATTGCCCGCGAGACGGATCGACCCATGAAAAGACCGCCTCGAGGGCGGTCGCTGGTGCATTCTGGACGCACGAAACCCGCCACGCTATGAGCGCGGCATCATCATCACGAAAGCGCTGATCACGGTGTTGTCCATGCAAATTTCCTAGCATTGCGGAGTGTTTTGAACAAGCGCTCCTGTGACCAGAAATGGTGCTTCAGCTCTGGCCAAGCATCAGCGATACGCGCGGGCCTCTATCAGGAAAAATTCTCCAGCACGGCCAGGAATGTGTGCCGGTCGCCCTGCCCTTCGGTCAGGCGCACACGGCCTTCGATGTCGGCGAGGTGGTGGTCCATCAGCTGTTGCGCCTTGGCGAGGTCTTTCGCCTTCAAGGCGGCTACGATCATCCGATGGTGGTCCGCGCCGCAGTCGTCCTTGCGGTCTTCCTCGTAGAGCGACATGACGAGGGAAAGCCGGGCGACGATCTTGGCGAGCACTTCGGTCAGCACCGGATTGCCGGCCATTTCGGCGAGCACGATGTGGAACTTGCCCGACAGAACCGTCTTCGACTTTTCGTCGCCGTGGTGGTGGATGTGCTCTTCTTCGTCCGTCAGCTTTTGCAGCGCATCCAGCTGCTCCGGCGTGACCCGGGCGATGACGAGTTCCAGAAGCAGCCTCTCTATCTTCCGACGCGCCTCGAAAAGGCTCTTTGCCTGCTCGACGCTCGGCTCGGCGACGAAGGTGCCGCGATTTCTCTTGCGTTCCAGCAGGTGGTCGCTCTCAAGCACACCGAGTGCCCCGCGCACGACGGTTCGGCTGACACCGAAATGCTCGGCGATCGCCTCCTCCAGAATTTTGGTACCGGGCTTGAGCGCACCCTCGCCGATGGCGGCGGCAAGCGTGGCGCGGATACGCTCCGAAACATCGTCATGGGTATCGGCGCTCTCCACCGACCCATTGGTCGCTGCCATCGCTTTGGGACTCTGACGGCGCATCTTTCTCATTGCAGTCTCCAAATTGCCTCTGGCGGCCCGGCGTGGATTCGATCGATCACCAGATATCCGTGCCCGATAATTATTTCCATAAGAATATTCTTGCGTAGATCATCTCGGCACAGGTAATTCGATCGACGGTACCGGCGAAAACGCCGACACCGCCTTGGGACTCAGGCCGCTTTCTGCTTCTTTTCCGGCACCGACAGGGCAATACCCTTTTCGGCGCAAACCGCCTCGACATGACGCGCCGATTGCTGGATGAAGCCGATCGCCTCGGCAAAGCCGTAGGACTGATTTTCGTAGGTCGGGTAGCCGTATTGGCGGCATTCATAGGCTACCCAGTCCGGGAATTCACCTGAGGCGACCCGTTTCTCATAGGCATCCACCATCGCCATATAGGCCGCAAGCTCATCCGCCGTCAGGTCGGGGTGGCCGGCGCGCCAGATAGGATCGTCGATCTCGATGCACTGGCGCGGATTGGCTTTGCGGGGCTTGTCGGCGACAGACTGGGCGACTTCCAGCGACAGGTTCAGCGTCGGGTGGGCGTCCGCAAGAATGGGAAGGATCGCGGCGAAATCGACGATGCCGCCGCCAACGGGTCTGGTCTGGAAATCGAGACCACCCGGAGCGCGCCCGACATAGGCATCCTTGATATGGGTCTGGCGGATATGGGGAGCCAGGCGCTTGGCGGCGAAGACCGGATGCTCGCCCCGCTGCAGTCCGTTTGCCGTGTCGAAGACGACGCCGACGCAATCGGCGCCGACCTTCTCGATCAATCGCAGAATCTCGAAGGACGTGATCTCGTCATGGGTTTCGATGTTCATGTGCGCGCCATTGGCACGGGCGACGGGCGCCAGCTTGCGGAGGACCTTTTCGATCCCGAGCAACTGCTCTTCCCAGGTCACGTCGGTGCGGAAGCGGTCATTGGCCAGCCGGCCGCGATATTCGCTCTTGAAATTGCCCGGAGCAACCCAGAGCTCATGGCAGCCGATTGCGGCACTTGCCTCGATCATGCGCGTGAAACCGGCGATGATATCGCCGCCGCCGGCTGCCCGGAGCGCCGGTTCCTCGGCGCTGCAATAGGGATTGATCTTGCCGATGCCGCTTTCGAGATAGAGGCCAAGATCGTCAGCCTTCGCCCTGATCTCGTGCAGCAGGCCGCTGTCGAGGTCAGGGCTCATGTCCAGCGCCGTACTGAAGAAAATGCCTGCGAGCCCAAGTTCCTTGACGTGATCAAGGCTTGCCAGCGGACCACGCTTCTTCGCCTCAGGCAGCTTTATGCTGTCGATTCCCAATTTCATGTCATGCTCCTCTGCTGTTTCCTGATGGGGCGCGCTGCACTGGCGACCCCTTCGTTGTTGATCTCAATTCACGTCGATGGATCCGCGATCACGCCCGTCCGGGAGCGCGAGGCTTCTCTGCTGTCCGGCCTTTCGGAACGAGACTCTTTTCGAGATAGTGCTGGCCTATGGATGCGACACTCGTGATGGCGAGGTACCAGATCGAGGCGACGAACAGCAGTTCGATGACGAGGAAGTTCCGGGCATAGATTGCCTGCGCCTGCGTCAGCAGATCCTGCATGCCGATGACCGAGACGATGGCACTGGCCTTCAGCATGCCGATGGCCTGGTTCCCCGTCGGCGGCACGATGATACGTGTGGCCTGGGGCATGATGACGGTGAAAAAAGTCTGTGTCTTTTTCAGCCCGAGCGCCGTGGCCGCCTCGCGTTGGCCGCGATCGACCGCGACCAGGCCGCCGCGGATGATCTCCGACATGTTCGCGGCTTCGTGCAGTCCGAGTGCGAGGAAGCCGGCCAGGGCCGGCGTCACCAGATCGTTGATCGAAATGGTGAAGCTTCCCATCCCGACCTGCGGGATGAAGAGGGCGATGTTGAACCAGAAGAAGATCTGGACGATCAGCGGCACGCCGCGAAACCACCAGACGAAGCCGGCGGCGATCACCTTGAGAACCGGGTTCTGGCTCGTCGCCATCAGCGCCAGCAGGCATCCGAGCACGATGCCGAACACCATGGCGCCTGCCGTCAGTTCAAGCGTCAGCAGCACGCCGCGCAGGATCGAAGGATCCACCAGATAGCGGGGGATCTCGGACCACTGGATGCTCTGGCTCTGCCCGACGACGAGCGCGAAGAAGGCCAGCGCTGAAATCGCGATGGCACCGGTTGCGATCTGGCCCCAACGCATCGGTCTTCCGACCGATGGCGCAAGGGAGAGCGATATGGGTGACGCTTGAAACAGGGCCATCGGCGTCAATCCGCAGGCATGCTGGCAGCATCGTTGACCTTGACGGTCTTCACGGCCAGCGGTCCGAGGCTCCACTTCTTCATGATGGTCTCGTAGGCGCCGGAGTCCACCATCTGCTGCAAGGCGGCAACGACGCTATCGCGCAGCTGCGGATTGTCCTTGGCCGTCAGCATGCCGAGATAACCGGCGGCAAGGCGGATATCCGGCAGCGCCTGCAGGCCCTTGCCGTTTCCGGTCTGGTGTTCGGTCGTGTAGACGCTGGTGGCGTAGCCGTTGACCGTGGCGTCAGCCCTTCCCGTGCGAACGGCCTGCAGCACATCCGGCATTTTCGGGATCGACATGATGTTGACCGGCGTCGCGCATTTGGCCGATGCCGCCTCGACCATCTTCGCCTGGAAGGTGCCGACGGGAACGGCGACCTTCTTGCCGCACAGATCCTCCATGCCCTTGATGGCGAGAGGATTGTCCTTGATCGTCATGATCGTCGTTGCGTCATACATGTAGTCGATGACGTCGACCTGCTTTTCCAGCTCCGGATCGTCGTTGATTCCCGAGATCGAGATGTCGAAGCGCTTCGCCAATATGGAGGGCACGATCGCCGCACCCGCCCCGACATCGGTCATCTCAACATCGACACCCAGGATGACGCCGACTGCGGCAGCAATATCGGCATCGATGCCGATCAGCTTGCCATCCTCGCCGTGAAAGCTGATCGGCGGCGTCAGGTCGGTCGCGACCTTCAATACGCCCGATGACTTGATGGAGGGCGGCAGCCCGTCGGCCAGTTTCTGCGTGAGGACGATGCCGGGGAGCTTGGCGACATCGGCATCGGGCGTCATCTTCTCAGCGGCACCTCCGGCGGCATAAGCAGAGGCCGCGATCAAAGAGACCATCGCTCCGGCAACCCCGGCCTTCAAGATTTTCTGAATGCGCATCATGTGATCCCCTTTCATTTTTGTACCGGTGAATTCTCGGGATCATCCATGCAATCGCCGTGCCACCTGCAGTGGCGCGTCAATAATTACCTGATATCCATAGGATTTTTGTTGATGTCGACATTTCGGATAGAGTTTCGCAACATAATTCGCATGAAGTTTCGAACATACGCTGCACAATTTCTACGCTCCCCGGCGCTGCCGCATCACTTTTGACCGCCTCATTCGCCCACAAGACCCAAAAACACCTCTTCAGATGCCGAATCCCGCGCTTTTCGGCGCTTGATCGCCCGTTCATGGGCCGCGGCTGTTTCTATCTGATGCCCATTTAATATACGACACTGGCGAAAATTTATACAAAAACTAAATGCGTATTCTAAATCGCATATGCATTATTATAAAGTTTCGAAACTTTATAAGTCGAAAATATTGCTTAATTTTCATTGACTTGGCATTGACGACAATGACGAATGGCAAAACTGGCATGCCGCTTGCAATTCGTTTCTCATGAACAAGCTCGACGCAAAATTTCTCGCCGGACCGCATCTCCGTCTTGTGCCGGAGACAGCGCAGCAATCCGTGACCTCTACCCAGAACCAGGGAGGCCCTATGCCAGGCATACCGAATATGGCTGAACGCAAACGGCTCAGCGTTCAGGGCCTCACCCATAGTTACGGTGGCCAGAATGCCATCAGCGACGTGGCCTTCGATATCGAGGCCGGCGAGATCGTTGCCCTGCTCGGGCCGAGCGGCTGCGGCAAGTCGACCGTACTGCGCGCCATCGCAGGGCTGATCCAGCCGAAGGCGGGCAAGATTGTGCTCGGAGAGAGAGATTTGGCTGATGTCTCGGCCCGCTCACGCGGCGTCGGCATGGTCTTTCAGAACTATGCTTTGTTTCCGCATCTGACGGTCGCAGAAAACATCGCCTATCCGCTGGCCTGCCAGAAGCTTCCCCGCGCTCAGCGCAAGGCGCGCGTCGAGGAGATGCTGTCTCTCGTCAGGCTCAAGGATTATGGCAACCGCCTGCCGCGCGAACTCTCCGGCGGTCAGCAGCAGCGCGTCGCCGTTGCCCGCGCCATTGCCGGGCGCCCGTCCCTTCTGCTTCTCGACGAACCCTTCGGCGCGCTCGATCGGGCCCTGCGTTTCGATCTGCAGGTGGAGCTGCTGCACCTGCAGAAGACGCTCGGCATCACGACGCTGATCGTCACGCACGACCAGGAGGAAGCCCAGAGCCTCGCAAACCGCCTGGTGCTGATGAACAAGGGCAATGTCGAGCAGATCGACACGCCGATGACCGTCTATGACCGCCCGAAGACGCTCTTCGTCAATACCTTCATCGGCCAGGCAAACCTGCTCAATGG
Source organism: Rhizobium sp. 01N447_2 (assembly GCF_056399245.1). NCBI lineage: Bacteria > Pseudomonadati > Pseudomonadota > Alphaproteobacteria > Hyphomicrobiales > Rhizobiaceae > Rhizobium > Rhizobium sp. 01N447_2. Next base: position 36,900 of record NZ_JBFTQY010000033.1, on the reverse strand, counting down.
AACGGTGCTGCGGCTCGATGCCGAGAGCACGCTGATCGGCCTTGCCAATGACCGGACCCTGCTCCTGCCGCGCCGGCTGAACTTCACCCTCGGCTCGAAGGTCACGATCACCTTCCGGCCGGAAGAGGTTCGCCTGTCGACGCAGCCGAGCGAAAGCACCCTGCCGGTTCGCATGACGGTTTCCGTGCCGCTCGGCCCTTCTCTCGTCCATGACCTTGTTCTGGAGGACGGCACGGGCCTGCGCGCCTCCGAGGTCAGAGGCCCCTCCACATTCATTCCCGAACCGGGAACGCAGCTATTTGCCGAGATCGACACCGCACGGTGTCACGCCTTTCCGGCCGAACCGGAAATCATGAGTGAAGAAACAATTCAACAGAGGTGAACGTGATGAAGGACTTTCAGATTACCCGTCGTGGGTTCGGTTTCCTGGCGGCCGGTGTCGCCGCATCGGCCATGCYTCCGCTTTCCGCCCGCGCTGCCGGCGGAGGAGCCGTTGCCGCCACTTTCCCAGGCAGTTGGGAGGATGCCTACCGCACAGTGCTGACGCCGATGGTCAAGGATGCAGGCTACGACCTGACGATTGCGCCGGCGATGGCGCAGGACCAGCTTGCCAAGATCATGGCAAGCCCCGGCAACCCGCCCTATGACACGCTGCTGATGTCGCCCGGCCAGATGGCCGTCGCCATCGAGAAGGATCTCATCCAGAAGATCGATCCGAGCAAACTCAAGAACTGGGGCATGCTCGATCCGTCCTTTCAGGGCGAATACGGTCCGACCGTGACCATCGAAGTCAACGGCATTGCCTACAATCCCGATCTCGTTCCGAAGCCGAAGGGTTATCGCGATCTCTTCGAAAACCCGGCCTATAGCGGCAAGGTTTCCTGGACCGGCTTTGCCTCGAACACCGCCGTGATGGCCTATACCGAGATCGCCAAGATCTTCGGCTCCGGCCCCAACGACATGGACGCCGTCTTCAAGCTGTTCAAGGATCATCCGGAGCATCTGAAGGGCGTGGTCGACAGCACCAACCATCAGATGACGCTGTTCCAGCAGGGCGAAATCGCCGTCTTCATGTGCTCGACCGGCAATGTCGCCCATCTGAAGAGCCTCGGCCTCAATGCCGAATTCGTCCATCCGGAAACCGGCTCGCCGGCAGCCCCCGTCAACATCCACCTGACCAAGGGCTCAGCCAATCTCGACGCGGCCTATGCCTATATGGATGCTGCGATCTCCAAGGCCGCCCAGGACCAGCTCAAGGAGCCGCCGACCGAGATGTTCCCGACCAACAAGGACGTGGCGCTGACACCCGGCATCGAAGCCTATGTCACCCGCGACCAGATCAAGACCATGGTCTATCCGGACTGGGTCGCGATCAACAAGAACCGCGACGACTGGATTCGCCAGTTCGACGCTCTCGTTGCCGGTTGAGGTGATGTGATGAAGGCGAGCGGCTTCCCATACGTCCTACCGATGCTGTTGCTTTCCGTGGCGTTCTTCGCAACGCCGCTCGCCGTCCTCGTCGGTTTCAGCTTCGCCGGTCCCGGCGGAGCAACCCTCGAACATTATGCCCGCTTCTTCGGCGACGCGTTCAATTTCCGCGTCCTCGTCAATACCGCAAGGCTCGGGCTCGAAACCGTCATCGGCACGACCTTGCTCGGCGTGCCGATCGCACTCCTCTACTGGCACGGCGGCCGAAACCTGCGGCAGGTGCTGATTTTCCTGACGCTCATTCCGATGCTGACCAGCAATGTCGTGCGCACCTTCGCCTGGATCGTCATCCTCGGGCGCCAGGGGCCGATCAGCGAAGCGCTGGTCGGGCTCGGCCTGACTGGCATGCCGACCAGCCTGCTGTTTACCGAACTCGGCCTGGTCATGGCCATGTGCCAGATCGACCTGCCGCTGATCATCCTGCCGCTGATTGCCATCCTGTCGCGTACGCCGGTGCAACTGACGGAAGCGGCTCAGGTTTCCGGCGCCGGTCCCTGGCGCATCTTTGTCACCGTGCTTTTGCCGCTGATGCTGCCGGGCCTGCTGGCGGGCTGGATCCTGGTCTTTGCCAGCACCAGCAGTTCCTTCGTTACCCAGGCCGTCATCGGCGGTGCGCGCAACGTCTATGTTCCGCAGCTGATCTACCGCGAGGTCGGCACGCTGTTCGACTGGCCGCTGGCCTCGGCCATCGCCGTCGTCCTCCTGCTGTCCACCGGCTGCCTGCTGGTCGCCCTTACCATGATGTCCCGTCACAGGAGGTTGGTCGGTCATGCCTGATCGTCGCGAAAATCCCATTCCCGTCATGCTCTACAAGGCATTCGTCTACGGTTTCGGCGGGCTCTGCGTGATCTATCTCGTGGCACCGATCGTGATTGCGCTGACGATGTCGTTCACCTCGGGGCAGACACTGAAATATCCGCCGCAGGGCTTTTCGCTCAGGTGGTACGCGGCGCTGCTCGATCCGGTGCGATCGGCGACCGAACATATCGCCGCCTGGAACTCGCTGAAGATTGCCGGCCTTGCCGTCCTCGGATCGCTGATCTTTGCGGTTCCGGCAACCATCGGCATGACGCGCATGAAGCGCAGCACCGCCGGCACCATCGAGCCGCTGCTGCTCGCCCCGCTCGTCCTGCCGAGCCTGGTCTACGGCCTTGCCGCCCTGATCGTCGCCAACTTCATCGGCTTCAAGCCGTCGCTCTGGCTGACCGTATCAGGCCATGTCGTGGTCTTCGGGCCGCTGATGTACCGCGCCGCCTCCGTCGTCGCCCAAGGCCTCAATCCCTCGCTTGCCGAGGCATCGACGACGATGGGCGCGAGCTGGTTCATGACACTGCGGCGCGTGACCCTGCCGCTGCTGATGCCCGGCATTCTGGCCGGCGCATTCCTCGTCTTCATCCAGTCGCTCGACAATGTGTCGGTATCGCTTTTCCTCGCCGACGCCCGAACGACGGTCTTGCCGTTGCGCATGTTCGCGCTGATCGAGGAATCGCTCGATGTGCGCGTCGCGGCAATCTCCGGAATTCTGATCGCCGTGACGCTGGTCGGACTGCTGGTTGCCCGGCGCGTTCTCGCGCCGCCCCGGCAGGCCTGAACAATCCGTCAATGACCTATGCCTGAATTGGAAGGAATAAACTCATGAACATGCGCGCGACAAACGCAGGCGGCGGGATGGGATCGCTGCTGGCCGATTTCCATCCGGATTTCGACTTCTCCGCGCCCTTGCCGCTTCCTGTCGAAGAGTTCGAGGATCGCCTTCGCAGAATTCGCCGCCAGGCGGTCGAGGCCGGTCATGACGCGCTGATCGTTCACGCCGGCAGCGTCGGCTGGTTCCACGCTTCGAACGCCTATCTTCGCTATATTTGCGACTGGATGCGCGAAGGCGTGCTGATCATTCCGACCGATGCCGACAAGGCGATGGTGCTTCTCTCCTTCTTCACCCAATCCGTCCTGCTGCCGCCGGGCGGCGAGCCTGTGCTCGTCGACGAAATCTGGCAGATCGGCCCGATCGGCCGCGAATATGCCGACCGTCCCGGCGATTCCGTTATCAAGACCGCCGAGAAATGCGCCGAGGTTCTCGCCAGTCTCGGTCTTGCCAAGGCCCAGATCGGCAGGATCGGCGACCGTACGTCGCTGACCTTCTGGTCAGCGCTCGACGAGTTGATGCCGAAGAGCAAGTTCGTGGCTGACAACGCCATTCTCGACCGCATGCAGAAGGTCCGCTCACTGCCCGAGATCGAGATGTTCCGCGCCGCCGCCCAGCTGATCAGCATCGGCACGCAGGCCGCCTATCATGTGGCGAAGTCAGGCGTCACCGACCATGAAATGCTTGCCGCCTTCACCTATGCGCAGATGGCGCTCGGCGGCGAAACCGGCGACGGCTACCAGATCGGCATCAATGAATTCGGCACCCATTGCGGCAAGCCCTATGGCCACATCGTCAGGCCCGGCGACCTCATCAACCTCTATATCTCCAACGTCACCTATCGCGGCTATACCGCCCAGACCGCCCGCATGATCGCGATCGGCGACATCACCAGCCATCAGGAGGAGGTGCTTGCCGCCTGCACCGAGGGCGTCAAGCGGGCCGAAAAGCTGATTAGGCCCGGCGCCTTGATGCGCGACGTCAACAATGCCGCCTTCGAACCGATGATCGAGCGCGGCATGCTCACCTCGCCGGAGGCGCGCACCATGCCCTATAACTGGTCGCCGATGGAAGACGGTGGGGCACGCCTGATCCCCCATCAGTATGTGAAGGACATCGATTGGGAGGCGCAGGGCCGCAAGCTCATGCACGTCTATCCGGCAACGCACGGACCGCACAATCCGAACCTCGGCCATTCGGTCGGCATGGCTGGTGGCCAGAACAGCTTCAACATCTCCTCGCATAACTACGACAGGATGGAGGAGGGCATGGTCTTCGTGCTRCACACGCAATGGCTGGAACCGCTGTCGGCCGGCTGCAATATCGGCGACATGTATGTCGTGACCAAGGACGGTTTTGAGAACCTCAGCCGCCATACCCCGCTTGAAACCCACCGCGTCGCTGCCGAGGCCTGACATGACCCATCATAAACAACACACCCATTTCGATTTCGCCAAGCTGACCGAGCGCGAGCGTTACAAGATCCTCATCGGCACGGTCATTCCCCGCCCGATCGCGCTGGTGACGACGGTGAGCAAGGAAGGCCTGCCGAATGCCGGCCCGTTCAGCTTCTTCAACGTCCTCACCCACGACCCGGCGATCGTCGCCATCGGCGTCGAGAATTATGCCGACATGCGCTTCAAGGATACCGCCCGCAACATCCGCGAAACAGGCGAGTTTACGGTCCATATCTGCGATGACGCCCTCGTCGACCAGATGGAGGTCTGCGCCATCAAGTTCGGCCCTGAGGTCGACGAACTCTCCGAAGCCGGACTGGCAACGGCGCCGGGACAGATGGTCAGAAGCCCGCGCATCCTGGCCGCGCCCGCAGCACTCGAATGCCGCCGCCACACGACCTTGCAGGTCGGCCCGGCGCGCGAAATCATCCTCGGCGAAGTCCTCGGCGTCTATGTCAGAAGCGATGCGGTCAATCCGACAAACCTGCATATCGACCAGCAATTGATGGACGCCGTCGGACGGATGGGCGGCCATACCTACACAAGGACGCGCGACCAGTTTGACATCAAGACGCAGACCAAGGAGGAGTGGGGTTCGCGAAAGAGCGTTTCAGAGCCGGTCAGCGCATAGCCAGGCTTGGGCTCCGGCCCATCGCGTGCCGTTGGGTGATCAGGTCCAATATGTCGAGGGTGAGGTGAATGACCGGCTGGAACTGACCGCCCTGCTCGTCCGCGTCCGGAAGGGATCGTTGCCTGATTGGCGAACGGTTTCGTGATGTGATAGCAAGACACGGGAATTGCACGCTCTCGGCGCGGCATGCCCATGTTGGGTGGAAGGGTCTGCTGCTGTGATCCGCACAAAGGTCGACACACTGTGGTTTAAGCGGTGCTGCGCGTTTCACCTGCAGTTCTTTCCCGATCGCGAGGCACAGTCAAAGCTCTGCAGCTTGCAGGGCAGCATCGAGCGAGACAGCACAGCGCCGCTCTTACGCGTCCCGTCTACAAGCCTGCACATGACCGTCGTCACTTTGGTCAGCGCAACGACCCAACTCAATATTCCGAACGACGAGGTCTGGAGGCTGAATGGGGGAAGATGGAAGGAGATCGCGGATAGACTGGTCGAAGAGACCCCGCCTTTTGAGCTCCATTTTCATGAGGTGGCTGCTTCGGAAGCCGCTATCTTCGTAAAGGCTGAGGAGCCGCCGGAATTGCGCAGGCTTCGTTCGGCCATTTCAAATGCCATCTGCTTCGAACAGTGGCGTCCAACCCCGCCTCGAATAGCGCACATAACACTGTTCAGATTTTCTGCAGAAGACAGGCTACCCGCAGTCAACGTCGACGCAGGCTTATTGCCCACGGCAGTGAAGGTTGGATCCCTTAAATTGCTGGAAGAGCGCGTTTATCCAAGCGTCGAGATCAATATACTCAGCGAGCCACTCCTCCGGGGCAAAAGCACCTAATGGCAATTCTGGTTGGTCGAGCGGCTCTGCTTTGCCCCTAATTCAAAAACCGATAAAGCCAGTCGCGCGTCTCCTCCGGCAACGGAGCCGGCGATTCGTCTTCGGGGGCGTGGGCCTGCCAGATGATTTCCACCTCGGCGGCGCGCTCCTCGCCGGTATCGATCGAAATGAGGAAGCCGATGGAGCGCACGCCGATCTTGTCGATGGTGGCGGTGAAGGTTGCCGGCTCGTCGTAGTGCAGCGGACGGTGGAGAAAGCAGGAAACCTTGCTGGGGCTATAGAGGGGTTCGTCATCGACATCGGGCCGTGAGGACCAGAAGCTCGCAAGCACGGACTCGGCATAGGAAATATAGGATGCCAGAAACATCCGGCCGGTCATATCGACATCGCGAAACGGCACGCGTATTTCCGCCACATCAGGACGTTTCGACTGACTCATCAACAGATCTGCCTTACAGAGTTCCCATCGCAACACTACTTCATAATTGCTTATACCGGAACCTGCTTAAGGATAAAATTACGCAATAGTTCAAAGTGTTACAGTGTCCTCCACGCGCCTGAAAAGATGCGGCGCCGCTGCAATGGACCTGCTCGATGGAAACGGCGCAAATGAGACAGCGTGATAGGCGAACGGTCCGCAGGCGCGGCAAGAGCGCTTGTTGAAATCGTCAGGCGATGCCCCATCTGCTGTGGCACATGACATAAGCGACCGATAGAGTGTCTTCATGAGCACCCGTCTTTATGAACACCCGATCTTCCTGGAACATGTAACGCCCGCCGGCCATCCGGAGCGATCGGACAGGATCCGCGCCATCAATGTCGCGCTGGAACATCCGAATTTCGAGCGGTTGGAGCGCCGGCAGGCGCCGCAGGCGAATGAGGATGCGGTGCTGCTGGCCCATCCCGAAGAACATCTCATCGCCGTCATGCGGGAGATCCCCGAGGAAGAGGGCGAGATCAACCAGATCGAAGCCGACACCTATGCCAGCAGCAAGAGCCTGCAGGCGGCGCTGACCGGCATTGGCGGGGCGATGGCGGCGGTGGACGACGTCTTTACCGGCCGGGCCGACAATGTCTTCGTCGCTGCCCGCCCGCCGGGGCACCATGCCGAGAAGATGACGGCGATGGGCTTCTGCTTCTTCAACAATGCGGCGATCGCCGCCCGCCATGCGCAGAAGACGCATGGCGCCGAGCGCATCGCCATCGTCGATTGGGATGTGCACCACGGCAACGGCACGCAGGATATCTTCTGGGACGATGCCTCGGTGCTGTTCTGCTCGACGCATCAGATGCCGCTCTATCCCGGCACCGGCGCCAAGGATGAGAAGGGCACACACAACACCATCGTCAATGCGCCGCTGTCGCCGAATGTCGGCAGCGACCACTTCCGCGAGGCGTTCAAATCGCGCGTGCTGCCGGCCCTTGACGATTTCCGGCCGGATCTCATCATCATCTCCGCCGGCTTCGACGCGCATCACCGCGATCCCTTAGCGCAGATCAATCTGACCGGCGAGGATTTCGACTGGGCGACCGGGCGGGTGCTCGAACTCGCGGACCGGCACGCGAAGAACCGGGTCGTCAGCCTGCTCGAAGGCGGTTATGATCTCGAGGGACTCGCCGAATCGGCGGGCATGCATGTTCTGAGAATGATGAAGGGTTGAGAATGACTGACAGCGCCAAGCCTGAGGTATCAGGCCTTTCCTTCGAAAAGGCGGTCGCCGAACTCGAAAGTATCGTCGCCCGGCTGGAACGCGGCGATGTGGCGCTGGATGAATCGATCGAGATCTATGAGCGCGGCGAAGCGCTGAAGAAACATTGCGAGACCCTGCTTTCGGCCGCCGAAAACCGCATCGAGAAGATCCGGCTCGACCGCGCCGGCAAGCCGCAGGGCGTTGAGCCGCTCGACGGCGCCTGAGACGGCAAACTCCCTTTTGAAGATGCTTGGCTATCGGCTTCGGACCGATCTATGATCCCCATCCAAAACGATGAGGGGACAAGGAAATGACGGACAGGTTGAAGGGCAAGGTCGCCATTATCTCGGGCGGCGCGACCGGCATGGGCGGTGCCGCTTCGAAGCTTTTTGCGGCGGAGGGCGCGCGTGTTGCGATCATCGACCGCAATGGCGATGCAGCCGCCGAGACCGTCCAGGCGATTCGTGATGCCGGCGGCGAGGCCGATTGCTGGACGGCTGACGTTTCGGACGAAGCCGCCGTCAATGCCGCCGTCGCCGGGGTGGAGGCGCGCTACGGCGCAGTGACCGTGCTCTTCAATCACGCCGGCACGATCGTCATCAAACCTTTCCTGGAAACAACCGTCGAGGAATGGGACTGGCTGCACGCCGTCAACGTGCGCTCGATGTTTCTGATGACCAAGGCCGTGCTGCCGAAGATGATTGCAAGCGGCGGCGGGTCGATCGTCTGCACCTCGTCGATCTCGGCGGTCGCCGCCACGCCGATGGAAGTGCTTTACGACACGACCAAAGGGGCCGTGCATATGTTTGCCCGCGCCATCGCGGTGGAATTCCGCGACCGCAACATCCGCTGCAACGCCGTCTGCCCCGGCTTCATCCGCACGCCGCACGGCCTGCGCGAGGTGGCCGACCTGCAGGCCCTCGGCGTCGACGTTTCGGATGCCGCCATTGCCGCCCAGCAGGGGCGGATCGGCGAGCCCGAAGACGTGGCGCGGGCCGCGCTTTATCTTGCCAGCGACGAGTCGAGCTTCGTCAATGGCGCCCATCTCTTCGTCGACAACGGGTTTACCGCGATCTGAACCAATCGCGCATTCAAGTGTTGGAGCGTCTTAGCACGTCCGATTGGACGCGCGGCGCGCTTTCAAGTGTTGGAGCGTCCTTAGCGCGTCCGATTGGACGCGCGGCGCTCCAGGCGCTATCTGTGAGTGATGACGCGCGGCACTGTAGCGATCGGAGATCCCCATGTCCTTCTTTCCCGGTAAAGACCCCCTGCCCGGCGATGCCTTCGCCTGCGACGCGATCGAGAGCCTGATCATCCCGCGCACCAGCGATATCGGCGGTTTTCAGGTGCGCCGCGCGCTGCCCAGCCGGCAGCGGCGGCTGGTCGGGCCATTCATCTTCTTCGACCGGATGGGGCCGGCGATCCTCAAGCCGGACGAGGCGCTCGACGTCAAGCCGCATCCGCATATCGGGCTGTCGACGGTCACCTATCTGTTCGACGGCGAGATCCGCCATCGCGACAGCCTCGGCACCGAAAAAGTCATCCGTCCCGGCGATATCAACCTGATGACGGCCGGCCGCGGCATCGTGCATTCCGAGCGCACGCCCGACAATCTGCGCGGCCATCCGCTGCTGATGTCGGGGCTGCAGACCTGGCTGGCTCTGCCCGACGACAAGGAGGAGATCGATCCCGCCTTCGCCCATACGGAAAAGTCCGCCATGCCGCTGATCGAGACGAGCGGTGTGCGCGGGCGCGTGGTCATCGGCTCGTTCGAAGGCATGACGTCGCCGGTCGGTGTTTTCTCCGACACGCTCTATGTCGATCTCGACCTGCAGGCGGGCGCCAAATTTCCCTTCGGCGCGGGCCACGAAGAGCGCGCCGTCTATGTGCTGTCGGGCGAGGTCGTCATATCAGGTGATCGTTTTGCCGCCGACCAGCTGCTGGTCTTCCGGCCGGGCGATGCGATCACGCTGGAAGCCGGCCGTGACGGCTGCCATCTGATGCTCTTCGGCGGTGCGGCGCTCAATTCGAAACGTTATATCTGGTGGAATTTCGTCTCCTCCTCGAAGGAGCGGATCGAACAGGCCAAGGAGGAATGGCGCAGCGGCCGCTTCGATATCGTTCCCGGTGACGAAGAGGAATTCGTGCCTTTGCCGGAAGGCTGAACCCACCCGAATCCGGACCCTGATCGAAGAAATAGAGGGTGATATCCGCTGAAAACCGCTCACGCTTTTCGGCACCATGCTTTAATAGTGGGAGCATGATGTTATCCGAAAACCGCTCACACTTTTCGGCATCATGCTCTAAGGTGAAAACCTTCGGTTCCTGAAATGCACTTGTTTTGCCGCAATCTAATCGAATAAAGCGGAACAAGGAAAAGCAAGAAAGAGCGCCCGCCCGTGACACAACTGCCGAAGACCCCCCTGCTCGACCAGGTCATCTATCCCGCCGACCTGCGCAAGCTCGAGGATCGCGACCTACCGCAGCTTGCCCGCGAAGTCCGGGACGAAATGATTGATGCGGTGTCGCGCACCGGCGGCCATCTTGGCGCCGGTCTCGGCGTCGTCGAATTGACGATCGCCATCCACAGCGTCTTCGACACGCCTGATGATCGACTGATCTTCGATGTCGGCCATCAATGTTATCCGCACAAGATTCTCACCGGCCGGCGTGACCGCATCCGGACGCTGCGCCAGGAAGACGGGCTGTCCGGCTTCRCCCGCCGGGCGGAGAGCGAATATGATCCCTTCGGAGCGGCGCATTCCTCGACCTCGATCTCGGCCGGCCTCGGCATGGCGATTGCCGCCGACCTCGACAAATCAGACCGCCGCGTCATCGCCGTCATCGGCGACGGGGCAATGTCGGCCGGCATGGCCTATGAGGCGCTGAACAATGCCGGCGCCCTCGATGCCCGCCTCATCGTCATCCTCAACGACAACGACATGTCGATCGCSCCGCCGRYGGGCGCCATGAGCGCCTATCTCGCGCGCCTTGCCTCGGGACGCACCTATATGGGCTTCCGTGATCTCGGCAAGAAGCTGACGGCCTACCTCGGCAAGAACATCGACCGGGCGATCACCCGCGCCGTTGAGCATGCGCGCGGCTATGTCACCGGCGGCACGATGTTCGAGGAGATGGGCTTCTATCATATCGGCCCGATCGACGGGCATTCCTTCGACCACCTGCTGCCGGTGTTGCGCAACGTGCGCGACAATGGGCGCGGACCGGTGCTGATCCATGTCGTCACCCAGAAGGGCAAGGGCTATCCGCCGGCGGARGCCGCGGCCGACAAATATCACGGCGTCAACAAGTTCGACGTCATCACCGGTGCCCAGGCAAGGGTCAAGCCGAATGCGCCGAGCTATACCAGCGTCTTTGCCGAAGCGCTGGTGCAGGAAGCCGCCCTCGACGACAAGATCGTCGGCATCACCGCCGCCATGCCGAACGGCACCGGCCTCGACAAGCTCGCCGAGGCCTATCCGTCGCGCTGCTTCGACGTCGGTATTGCCGAACAGCATGCCGTCACCTTCGCCGCCGGCCTGGCGGCGGAAGGCTACAAGCCGTTCGCAGCGCTCTATTCCACCTTCCTGCAGCGCGCCTACGACCAGGTCGTGCATGACGTGGCGATCCAGGGACTGCCGGTGCGTTTTCCGATCGACCGTGCCGGCTTCGTCGGCGCCGACGGGCCGACGCATGCCGGCTCCTTCGACACCACCTTCCTCACCACCCTGCCCGGCTTCGTGGTGATGGCGGCGGCCGACGAGGCCGAACTCAAGCACATGGTGCGCACGGCTGTGGCCTATGATGGCGGGCCGATCTCGTTCCGCTATCCGCGCGGCGAAGGCGTCGGCGTCGACATGCCGGCACGTGGCGAAATCCTGCAGATCGGCAAGGGCCGCATCGTCAAGGAAGGCACCAAGGTGGCGCTGCTCTCCTTCGGCACCCGGCTTGCCGACTGTCTGCTTGCCGCCGAGGATCTCGATGCCGCGGGGCTTTCGACGACGGTCGCCGATGCGCGTTTCGCCAAGCCGCTCGATCACGACCTGATCCGCCAGCTTGCCCGCCACCACGAGATGGTGATCACCGTCGAGGAAGGCTCGATCGGCGGCTTCGGCAGCCACGTGATGCATTTCCTCGCCACCGAAGGCCTGCTCGACAACGGCCTGAAGCTGCGCTCGCTTGTGATGCCCGACATCTGGATGGAGCAGGCCAAGCCCGAAGCGATGAACGCCCACGCCGGCCTCGACCGCGCCGGCATCGTCTCGACGGTGTTCAAGGCGCTGGGGCGCGGTGTTGCGGTTGGGGTTGGGGTTGCTGGGTAGGTGAATTTTTGAGGGGTGCCGTGTAGCCCCCTCATCCGCCCTACGGGCACCTTCTCCCCGAGGGGAGAAGAGGGAATCGAGACGTCGCCGCAAATCTCTTCTCCCCTCGGGGAGAAGGTGCCGGCAGGCGGATGAGGGGGCCGCCCGGCAGGTCCTCTCAACAAAAAAGGCGGCGCATCACTGCACCGCCCTTTTCATTTAACGTCCCTGTGAAGGGCCCCCTCAGAACTCCGTCCATTCCTCCTGAACGGTAGCCGCAGCGCTCGCCTGTCTTCCGCTGAAGGCCTTGGCGACGGTGCGGGTCAAAGCGTGGGCCGGAGAGGCGACCGGGCGGGCGTTGGTGCCGGCAACGGCTGCGCGCGGCGCCGGGGCCACCTGGCCGAGCTTGAACTGGCGCAGCAACTCGTCGAGGGCGCTGGCTTCCTGGGCGAGCGCATGGCTGGCCGCGGTCTGCTCCTCGACCATGGCGGCGTTCTGCTGCGTGCCCTGGTCCATATTGTTGACGGCGGTGTTGATCTCCTGCAGGCCGATCGACTGTTCGCGCGTGGCGGTGACGATGGCGCTGACGTGGTGGTTGATCTCCTGCACCTCAGAGACGATGACCTCCAGCGCCTTGCCGGTCTCGCCGACGAGGCCGACGCCGGCAACGACTTGTTCGCCCGAGGTGGTGATCAGCGCCTTGATCTCCTTGGCGGCCTTGGCCGAGCGCTGGGCGAGCTCGCGCACTTCCTGGGCGACGACCGCAAAGCCCTTGCCGGCTTCGCCGGCGCGGGCGGCTTCAACGCCGGCGTTCAAGGCCAAAAGGTTGGTCTGGAAGGCGATGTCGTCGATGACGCCGATGATGTTGGAGATTTCGCCCGAGGACTTCTCGATCTGCTGCATGGCGGAGACGGCCTTACGGACGACTTCGCCTGATTTTTCAGCGCCGAGGCGGGCGCGCTCGACGAGATTGCCGACATCTTCGGCGCGTTTGGCGCTGTCGCGGACGGTCGTCGTCACTTCCTCGAGCGCTGCGGCCGTCTGTTCGACGGCGGCAGCCTGCTGCTCGGTGCGGTGGGCAAGATCGTCGGCGGCCGAGCGGATTTCGCCGGCGCCGGCATTGATCGCCGAGGCGTTGCGGCCGACCGATTGCAGTGCCGCCTGCAGCTTTTCGACGGCATGGTTGAAGTCATTGCGCAGGCTGTCATATTGCGAGGCGAACGGCGTCTGGATACGACCGGCCATATCGCCATTGGCAAGTTCGGCAAGGCCGCCCGCCAAAGCGTCGATGGCATAGCGGATCTCGCCTTCCTCGCGCGCCTTCTGCTCATCACCTGCCCGGCGCTGGCGCTCGGCGTCGTCGCGCATGCGGTCGGTCTCGCCGGCAAGGCGCAGCTTCTCGATCGCCGCCTGCTTGAAGACCAGAACCGACTGGGCCATGCGGCCGATTTCGTCGCCGCGCTCGACAGCCGGAACCTCGATGTCGTTCTGACCGCCGGCGAGGCGATCCATGGCCGCAGTCATGCCAACGACCGGGCGGACGATGATGCGCGACATCAGCCAGGCGAGCATGGCGGCGGCCAGCGAGGCGAGGATGCCGCCGGCAAGCAGCGTCATCTTCAGATCGCTGTTGGCATCGGCGCGGATGGCGGCGAGTGCGTCCGATTTTTCACGCGCGGTGGCCTTGATCTTGGCCGAGGCCTGGCGGAAACCGTCGAGCTGGCCCTTGGTGGCGTTGACGCCGATCTTGACGACCTCTTCGATCGGCATGTCGGTTTCCTTGCGCGCCTTGGTCTGCGGCTCGGCGAGTTCATGGAAATAGAGATCGGCGGCCTTCTGCATGCCGTCGATCATCTCGACCAGCTGCGGCTCGCCGGCCGCCGTCTGCTTGGCGGCGGCAATCGCCTTCAGCATGCGCTCGCGATTGGCGAAGACGTCGCCATAGGTGCTGTCGGTGCGGAAGAGGATGAAGCCACGCAGGTTGACGGCCTGTTCGAGCATCGCCTGCAGCGCATCGTCGATCTGGTTGACGAGCAGCTCGGACTTTTCCTGCTCGGCAGAAGCGGCCGCGGACGCCGTCGCCTTGKAATAAACGAAAGCGGAAACGGCGACGAAAATGAGAATGAGGGCTGCGAACGTGGCCGCAAGTTTACCGTTCAAGGATATGTTTTTGGCGGACATCGGTGGTTTCTCCTGACGACAGTCGACGCGGCGAGAGGCAGGTCGCGCGAGACGCGCAACCGCAGGGACGTTTGAACCTGAGAACATGATCGGAAACGCTTGCGCCTTCATGGCGCCGGGCAGTCCAGACGAACCGCTGCAATCAAGCCGAACCTATATGGGCAGGCTTTAAATTTGTTTAAATTTGTGCAGCGCAACAGCGGCCGACCCGGCGGATTATTGTGCCGTTTCCGGAGGATTGAGGATCAGGATGTCGAAATCTTTTGTCGGATCGAAATCCTCTGATGTCATCCGGAAGGTCGTCGGACCGATCTTCCGAACGTTGCTGCCGCAGAAGCTGATGAGGCTTCCGGGCTTGCCCTTGTCGATCGTCAGCTGGAAGCGCTTGATCGGTCCCGCCCAGTTGGCGCCGGTCGACAGCACATAGGAGATCCAGCTTTCGGTATAGTTGGCGCCTCCCGCCTCGGCTTCCCGAGCACGCTGCTGGGCAACCTTGACGAAATCTCCGTCGAGGCAGTATTTGCGCGAATAGTCCTCGAAACGCTCGCCCTTCGGCTCGCCACCGTCGAGAAAGCTGATGGCAACGGTGCCGCCGACGGCCGGCTTGTAGCGATGCTCGACGCTGACTTTCTTCTTCGCCGGGAAGGTGGTGCGCCACCAATAGGTCGAGCGCAGCGTCCAGAGCGGCACGAGATCCACCTTGGCGGTGCCGTCGGCGTCGCCCTCGGCCATGGGATAGACGAGGCCGCGGGCGATCCAGTCCTTGCGGACGGTTTCGGAAAGCTTGGCGAGCGCCTCGGTCGTCTTCTGGCTATAGGGCAGGACGGGAATGCCCAGCTTGGCGAACTCGTCGGTCACATCGATGCCGAGCGAGACGACGCGCTGCTGCAGCTTGGCGGTGATAGGCCTGCCATCCTGCACGGTGGAGAAATGCAGGAAATTATCGCTGTCATAATCGGAGATGGCGGAATTGTTGTCGACCTGGCCAGTGATGTCGGGCATCGGAAAGGCGACCAGGCTCTCGACATCCTTGTCGGAGCTATTCTCGAACACATAGTCGACGCGCACTTCCGAAGCGGAGATGAAGAGATCCTCTTCCGCCATGCTGACATCGTCGGATTGGGCAAAGATCAGCCCGCCGGTCTTGATCTCGGCCATAGTGTCGTTCGCGAGCGCGGGCGATGCGATCGCTACCGCGACAATCAGAGTGAAGAGCTTCAGCATGGAACACCCCCGTGTCTGCGGTCCGCCCCGCGATCGCCGCGGCAGGATTATCGCCGAAAGCTTTTGAGGGTCAATGACGGTCTTGGGAACAAAATGCTTGCAACCGGCGGCTTTGCCGGTCATGCACAGCCGATGTCAGATCAAAACACCCAACGCCTCGACCAACTTCTCGTCTCTCTCGGCCTGTTTGCCAGCCGTTCACGCGCCCGCGACGCCGTGCAGCGCGGCACTGTCAGGATCGGCGGCCAGGTGGTCACGAAGGCCGGCGCGCTATTTGGCGCAGACGCGGCAATCGAGATCGACGATCCGGCGCAGGACTATGTCTCGCGCGCCGCACTGAAGCTTGCCGCCGCACTCGACCATTTCCGGCTCGATCCCGCCGGCCATCACTGTCTCGATGTCGGTGCCTCCACCGGCGGCTTCACCGAGGTGCTGCTGCAGCGCGGCGCTGCGCATGTCACCGCGGTCGATGTCGGCCATGGGCAGATGCACCCGCGCATATCAGGCGATCCGCGGGTGACCAACAGGGAAGGCCTCAACGCCCGCAACCTGACGGCAGAGGATATCGGCCATCCCGCCACCTTCATCGTTTCCGACGTCTCCTTCATCACGCTGAGGCTGGCGCTTGCGCCGGCTCTCGAGATCGCCGGACCGGGCGCTGTCGCCGTGCTGCTGGTCAAGCCGCAGTTCGAGGCCGGGCGCGAGGCGATCGGCAAGGGCGGGATGCTGAAGGACCCCTCGTCTGCTCCCGCCGTCGCCGCGGAACTGGAGCGCTGGTTCATCGAGGACATGGGCTGGAAAAGCCTCGGCCTCATTCCCTCCCCGATTTCCGGCGGTGACGGCAATCAGGAATTCCTTCTGGCAGGATTGAAACCGTGAGCACCGAAACCGTCACGATCGAGAAGCTCGGCGCCCAGGGCGACGGCATCGCCAGCAGCGCCGGCGGGCCTGTCTATGTGCCCTTTTCCCTGCCCGGCGAAACGGTGGCGATCGCCCGCGTCAAGAGCCAGGGCACGATCATGTCGATCACGACACCCTCGCCCGACCGGCAGGAGCCGCCCTGCCGGCATTTCGGCCCGGATGGCGTCAACGGCACCTGCGGCGGCTGCACGCTGCAGCATATGGCGGATGCGCCCTACGGCGCCTTCAAGCGCCAGCTGGTGATCGATGCGCTGAAATCGAAGGGGCTGACACCCGAGGTCGGCGAGATCGTTCCGGCCCGGCCGGGCGAGCGCCGGCGTGTCGTCTTTGCGGCGCGCAAGACCGAGAAGGACATGCTGATCGGCTTCAACCAGGCCGAAAGCCACCATATCGTCGCCATCGAGGAATGTCCGATCTCGTCGGCAGGGATCATCGCCCGACTGCCGGCGATCAGGGCGATTGCTGCATCGCTCGCGACCAGCGCCGAACCCTTCCGCGTCGCGGTGCTCGAAACGCTTTCCGGCCTGGACATATCAGTCGACGAGGTGAAGAAACTCTCCGACCCGCAGCGGCGCAAGGCAATCGAGACCGCGCTTAGCCTGCGCGGCATCGCCCGTGTTTCGCTGAACGGCGAAATCCTCGTCGAGCCGTCGAAGCCGATGGTCGAATTCGGCGGCGTCCAGGTTTCGCCGCCGCCGGGCGGTTTCACCCAGGCGACCAAGCCGGCGGAAGAGGCGATGGCAGAGCTGGTCACGGCTCATGCCGGCAAGGCGAAGCGGATCGCGGATCTCTTTGCCGGCGCCGGCACGTTTTCGCTGCGGCTGGCGCGGATCGGCCGCGTGCACGCCGTCGAAGCCGAGGCAAAGGCGCTCGCCGCACTCGACCATGCCGCCCGCAACACGCAAGGGCTGAAGCCGGTCACCGTCGAAAAGCGCGATCTCTTTCGCCGTCCCCTGATGACGCAGGAGTTCAAGCCCTATGACGTTGTCGTCTTCGATCCGCCGCGCGCCGGTGCCGAGTTCCAGTGCCAGGAGCTTGCCCGCTCAGGCGTGAAGAAGATCGTGGCCGTCAGCTGCAATCCGCTGACGCTGGCGCGGGATCTCRCGATCCTCGTCGAGGGCGGCTACCGGATCACCGGGGTGACGCCAATCGACCAGTTCCTCTGGACCTCGCATGTCGAGGTGGTGGCGACGCTGGAGAAATAGGCGTGCCTGTCGGAAAGACCAAAAGACGCAACCCCTACTATAACGGCCCAGTGTCCGATCACTTCGACGGCACGCTTTTCTTCAATCCCGAAGGTATTGAGCCCCTTGGTTTCCGCGATCTGCTGCGGTGGCAATTCGGCGGTGGCCGTGAGCGTTGGCCGCAGTCGGTCCCAAGTCCATACGCGGCGGCCAAGCCGGATCCATGCGTAGACGGCGAGGATCTAAGAGTGACCATGGTTGGTCATGCAACAATGCTCGTGCAGGTCGCTGGGCTCAATATCCTGACCGACCCGGTGTGGTCAGAGCGCGCGAGTCCCTTCGCTTTTGCTGGACCCAAGCGCGTCGTCCAACCGGGCATCGCGTTCGATGATCTGCCGCCAATTGATCTCGTGCTGGTATCGCACAATCATTATGATCATCTCGATATCGCAACGCTCAGGCGGTTGGGTGCGAAGCATCGGCCGCGTGTCGTGACGCCACTCGGCAATGACACGATCATTCGCCGTGCCGTGCCCGATATACAGACGACATCGATGGACTGGGGCGAGCGCATTTCGCACGCCGGAATAAGCATTGATGCGGAGCCTGCACACCATTGGTCCGCTCGCGGAACCGCCGATCGCCGGATGGCACTCTGGGCGTCGTTCGTTTTATCGACTCCAGCCGGAAAAATTTATCACGTCGGAGATACGGGCTTTCACCACGGCATCAATTACAAAGCGGCACAGCAGAAGCATGGCGGCTTTCGCCTGGCCATTTTACCCTTCGGCGCATATGAGCCGCGCTGGTTCATGAAAGGGCAGCACCAGAATCCGCAGGAGGCGGTGATCGGGATGAAGTTGGCAAATGCGACCTATGTCGCCGGGCACCATTTCGCCACGTTCCAACTGACAAATGAAGCGGTCGACGCGCCGGCAAGAGCGTTGCAAGACGCCATGAGCGAGCATGATATTCCCCCGGAACGGTTCCGGCCGCTCAGGGCCGGCGAGGTATTCAACGTGCCGGCGGCCTGATCGGTATCCGTTTGCTCCCGGTGTTGGTCGCCCTGCTGACCGAGATCGCCGCGAAGCGGCGCTCAGCGGCGCATGAAGGCTTCGAAGGCCGCCCGGGCCTCGGCGCTTTTCAGCCGCGCGGAGAAATAGCGGGCCTCCTCGTCGATGCGGGCGATGATCTCGCCACGATCGCCACGAATGAGATCGCGGGCGATGCGCAGCGCCTCCGGCGGCTTGGCCGCGAGCTTTGCCGCCAGGCCAAGCGTCAGTGAATCGACCTCGCCTGGCTCGACGACCTTCCAGACCAGACCGGCTTCCCTCGCCTCCTCGGCCGAAAATGCTTCGCCGGCGGCCAGCATGGCGAAGGCGCGCTGATGCCCCATCAGGCGCGGCGCGACGAGGCTGGAACCTGCCTCCGGCACCAGCGCCAGATCGACGAAGGGTGTGCGGAACTGGCTGCGGCTAGAGGCGATGGTCAGGTCGCAATGGAGATGGATCGTCGCGCCGATGCCGATCGCAAGGCCGTCGACGCCGGAGACGACGGGTTTTTCGGCCTTCACCAGCGCATAGAGGAAATCAAGGATCTCCTGCTCCAGGCCGCGGCCGCCCATCGCGGCAGCAAGAAAATCGTTCATGTCGTTGCCGGCCGAGAAGCAGCCTTCGGTGCCGAGGAAAGCGGTGGCGCGAATGCCGGGATCGGCATTGGCCGCATTCAGCGCATCGGCCATGATGCGGTACATGGGGCGGGTGATCGCATTCTTCTTTTCCGGCCGATTGAAGCGGATCAGCTGGACACCAGGATGGGCGGAAGGCTGCTCGACGACGATGTGATCGGTCATAAGGTCTCCTCAGGCAAGCAGGATGCGGGCGGCAGCAAGGCTTGCCGCGCCATTGACGACCCGGTCGCGCAGGGCTGCGGTCTCGGCAAGCAGGTTTTCGGCGGCGAAGCGGCAGAGCGCGATACGGTTTTCGGCCGCGCCATCGGCGCTCTCGGCGAGACCGCCCTTGGCAAGATAACAGCCGGTGAGCACGAGGCCGAACAGGCGCTGATAGGGCGTCGCACCCGAGAGCGCCTCGGCGGTCCTGTTCTCGGCAAGCACCTTGATGAGCCAGCCGGTCGCCTGCTCAAGGTCGGCGATCGCAGCGTCGAGCCTCACAGCGGTCTCGCCGAAACCATTATGATTGGAGCGGCGGACGCCGTCGGCGATCTCTCTGAGCTCGGCGATGAAGCCCTTCACCTGCTCGCCGCCGGAGAGCGGCAGCTTGCGGGTGACGAGGTCGATCGCCTGAATACCGTTGGTGCCCTCATAGATCGGGGCGATGCGGGCATCGCGGAGATAACGCGCCGCACCCGTCTCCTCGATGAAGCCCATGCCGCCATGCACCTGGATGCCGAGCGAGGCGACGTCGACACCGGCATCGGTCGAAAAGGATTTGGCAATTGGCGTCAAAAGGGCGGCGCGCTCCTGCCAGTGGCGGCTGATGTCACCTGCCCGGTGCGACATGTCGATCGCATGGGCGCAGGCATAGGAGATGGCGCGTGCCCCTTGGGTCAGCGCCTTCATGGTGAGGAGCATGCGGGCGACATCGGGATGTTCGACGATCGGGCTCATGCCGGCGCCGCTTGCGCCCGGCGCCCTGCCCTGGGTGCGTTCCCTGGCATAGGCGAGCGCCTTCTGGGTGGCGGCCTCCGCGATCGCCACGCCCTGCATGCCGACGGCAAGTCGGGCATTGTTCATCATCGTGAACATGCAGGCCAGTCCCTTGTTCTCCTCGCCGACCAGCCAGCCCACAGCGCCCTTTTCACCGCCGAATTTTCCGTCGCCGTAGATCATCGTGCAGGTCGGCGAGCCATGGATGCCGAGCTTGTGCTCCAGCGAATGGCAGAAGAGATCATTGCGGGGCCCAAGCGAACCGTCGTCGTTCACCAGGAATTTCGGCACCAGGAAGAGCGAGATGCCGCGGGTGCCGGCCGGCGCATCCGGCAGGCGGGCCAGCACCAGATGAATGATATTGTCGGCCGCGTCATGCTCGCCCCAAGTGATGAAGATCTTCTGGCCGAAAAGGCGGTAGCTGCCGTCATCGCGGCGCTCGGCGCGGGCCTTCAGCACGCCGAGATCCGAGCCGGCATGCGGCTCGGTCAGGTTCATGGTGCCGGTCCATTCGCCGGAGACCATCTTTTCCAGATATGTGTCTTTCAGCGCAGCACTGCCATGGGTGCTGACCGCTTCGATGGCCCCCATCGTCAGCGTCGGAGCGAGCGCGAAGGCCATGGAACCGGAATTCCACATTTCGAGTGCTGCGACATTCAGCATATGCGGCAAGGCCTGGCCGCCGAAGGCCTCCGGCGCCGTCAGGCCGTTCCAGCCGCCGGCGATCCAATGGCGATAGAGATCGCGCCAACCATCCGGCAGCCTGACCTCGCCATCGATCAGACGGGCGCCCTGGCGGTCGCCGATTTCGGCGAAAGGCGCCACTTCCTCTGTGGCAAAACGTCCCGCTTCGGCGAGGATCGCATCGACCAGATCTTCGCCGAGATCGCCGAGCAGCCCGTTTGAAATCGCCTCGCCCATGCCCGCTACGTGCTTCAACGTGAACGCGATTTCCTCGACCGGCGCCTTGTACATGGTTTCTCCTCCGCAGACCGGCCTGCACTTGGGCAAGCCCCTCCGAKGCAAGGGCTAATTGATTTTTACGTAAACGTCAATTTCGATTTCCTCAGCCGCCATGCGATAAATCGCCTGACATGGCGCTTTGCTCTTGCACCTTTGGACAAATGGACGTCATGAACAATCTCTAAGGGAAGACATCGCCTTCGCAAAGGACCGGCGAACAATGGACACATTGCCCGTCAACATACCCGGTTTCGTCTGGGCCTATCGCTTTTCGCCCGAAGAAAAGACCGCGGTGCGACTGAACAATAGTGCGACGGTGGCGGAACTGACCGCCGACAACTGTTTCTACTGGCTGCATCTCAACGTTGTCGACGCCCGCGTGCCGGCCTTGCTCGATACGCTGGACGGGTTGACGGAGGACGCGAAATCGGCGCTGACGACGCGCGACACGCATGCGGCCATCACCGTCGACGAGCAGATGCTCTATGGCACGCTCGTCGATTGCCAGCGCGATTTCGCCCAGGATACCAACAATCTCGGCTGGCTGCATTTCGCCATGTCCGACCGCTTCATCATCACCACAAGGCTGCAGCCGCTGCGCAGCGTCGAACGGGCGCGGGCGCTGATCGAGAAAAACCCGGGCAAATTTTCCCGGCCGGTCGACCTCTTCGAACTGCTGGTGATCGAGTTCCAACGCACGCTGATCGCGATCGTCATCGAACTCACGGAAGAGCTGAACCAGATCGAGGATATCGTCTACGACAGTGCGCAGCGCGACGAGCGCCGGCGTCTGGCGCCGGTGCGGCGCACCGTGGTCAGGCTGCATCGGCACCTGCGCACCGTGCTGGCGCTGATGCGCCGGGCGGCGGCGGCCGACGACGACGAGATGCCCTTCGGCTTCGACGATGTAGCGCGGCGGCTGACGAGCCGGCTGGAAACGGTCGACCACGACATCTATGCGCTGCAGGACCGGGCACGCCTGCTGCACGAAGAAATCGATTCGAAACAATCCTCCGAAACCAACCGCCACCTCTATCTGCTGTCGATCATGACGGCCTTCCTGCTGCCGCCGACGCTGGTGACGGGCTTCTTCGGCATGAACACGGCAAACCTGCCCTTCGCCGTCGGCGACTACGGCACGGAATACGCCGTCGCCCTCATCGTCGCCTCCATCGCCTTTGCCTGGTGGCTGCTGAGGCGCGTGGATATTCTTTGAGGGTGAAGGTTCGACGTGACTGTCGGGGTAGGCTTAGGTTCGCGGACCTACGCCTCGATCCGATGGGGAGCAACCCGCACCGGCCCTCATCCGCCTGCCGGCACCACTGGGGTCGAGCCACGGGTCTCGACCCGTCCTTCGGACCCCCGCAGGCGGGGAGAAGGGACATGCCGCACCGTTTTCCTCAACCTCGACGCTGCACATTTGGCACGTCCCCTCTCCCCGTTTTTACGGGGAGAGGGTTAGGGTGAGGGGCAGTGTGGGGGACGTATTGCCCGTCCCAGGCTCAATACGGCGAATAGCACTGCTGGCGTGGGCCGTTATAGGGCTGGAAGGTGTTGTCGTAGGCGCGATAGGACCGGTAGCGGTTTGCGCACCAGGCGACGTGGCTCGAACCCATGCTGGGGGCCGGCGCAACGTAACGCGGCTGCGCGACAATGGCGCCGCCGATGACTGCACCGGCGCCGAAGGCGGCGAGCGGATACCAGTAGCCATTATAATGCCGATAGCCCGGGCGGTAATAGGAATATCCGCGATAGCCGCCGTAATAGCCGGGCCGGTAGTAGGCGCCGGGACGATAGCCAGGCCGGTAATAGGCGCCCGGACGGTAACCGGGGCGATAATAGCGGCGGTACTGGACGTTCTCGACAGCGGAGGATTTTTCCACCTGCGGGGCGGTGGGCATCTGGATTGCCTGCGACGGCGCAAAGCCCGTGAGGACCACCGCAGCAGCCAGAACTGCGGTTGCAATCTTGTTTCTCAGCCCGATCATTGCTTCTCTCCCATTCAACAGCGATCACCGCCTGCCCTGCAACGCCTTCGCGCCTGAATGGTTCCGAAAGCGGCCGAAGCCGGCTGCTTTTTCCCTTTTATATCAACTGAACTGAACCGGACATTAACCGGTGCGGCAGAGCGCTAGAGCATGATGCCGAAAAGTGTGGGCGGTTTTCGGACGACATCATGCTCTGCTTCTTTGATTTAGATCCGGATTCATCCGGATCTAGGCAACGACGGAGAACTTCGCCTGGTYGCCCTGCAGACGGTTCACCATGAAGTTCGAATACCATTCGAGGAACTGCATGACGCCGCCTTCATGCAAGGAGGAATAGGGCCCAGGCTCATAAGCGGGCGAGTGAATGCCGAAGGCGTTTTCCTCGACGATGCGGCGATCCTGATCGTTGGTTTCGGTCCAGACGTGGGTCAGTTCCTCGAGATCGTAATCCACGCCTTCGACGGCATCCTTGTGGACGAGCCACTTGGTCGTCACCGCCGTCTCGTTGGCGCTGAGCGGCAGCACCCGGAAGGAGATGGCGTGGTCACCGAGCAGATGGTTCCACGTCGTCGGGTAGTGGAAGAGCAGCATGGTGCCGATATGGCCGATCGAGATATCGTCGGAGAGCGGACGCTTGACGGCGCGCTTGCCCGACATGGTGTAGCTTTCGGCATCCTCGATCAGCGGCATGCGGGCGGTGCGGAATTGACCGTCCGGCGAAATCTGGAACTTGCTCGGCAGGCCGGCGGCCTCGCAGCGCGCCCAATGGCCGGCGATCTCGGGATCGTCGGCGCCGCCATCCGTGCCGGTCACGCTCGGCGCTTCGGGATAGGTGCGGCAGAGTTCGGGGTGATTGGCGGCGCAGTGATAGCACTCGCGGTTGTTTTCCCAGACAAGCTTCCAGTTGCCCTTCTCGATGATCGTGCTTTGGAAGGCGACCTTGCTCTCGCTGATCCTGTGCGGCGCGACATAGGGTTCGATCTTGTCGCGCACCGTCTGGAAATCCGGGGCGGTGTTGGCAAGGCAGATGAAGACAAAGCCTGCGACGGTTTCGCAGTGGACAGGCTTCAGGTTGAAACCTGATTTGTCGAAATCATCGCCCATGTGGCGGGCGAAAGCGAGCTTGCCTTCGAGATCATAGGTCCACTGATGGTAGGGGCAGACGAGACGCACGGAGGAGCCGTGCTCCTTGGTGCAGACGCGCGAGCCGCGATGGCGACAGCTATTGTGGAAGGCGCGGATGACATTGTCGCGGCCGCGGACGATGACGACGGGATAGCTGCCGATCTGAACGGTGAAATAGGCGCCCGGCTTCGGCAGTTCACAATCATGGCCGATGAACAGCCAGTCGCGATAATAGATCATCTCCATGTCGAGCTGGAAATAATCCTCGTCAATGTAGAACGGCTGTTCGAGGCTGAAGCCCTCACGGCGGCTCTTGAGCTGACGCAAAACGTTGCTGCGAATATCCATCTTCATGTCCTCGTGCACCCGGCTACCGCCTTCTGGCAAGAAGGCCGGCGGAAGCGCGCCCGCTTCCTTCTCCTTCGGGAGAATTGTTCATGGCGTCATTTAATCACCGAGCACGGCTGCCGCTTGGTTGTAATGCGACATCGGCTTCGAAATTGACGACAGGATGCGGCAAGGCTTGAAGCAGCCCATCCCGGTCGATCACCTCGCCCGACTCTCCCGGCAATTATCCTCAATTGCGACATGGCGTAAAGACCCGTTGCGCAAAGAGGTCGACTGCCTGATATCGATGTCAGTCGTGTTTGCGACATCTACCGGCATTTGCCGTTCAGCCGGCCGGCCGCCATGGCGATTTTTTAACATCGCCTTAAGCATACCGTCCTATCCTACTGTTGATTCAGACCGACCGAAGAACGCGAACCATGGCCAAACTCCGTTATTTCGACGCGAAAGAAGCAGGTAAACTGCAAGAGCCGCAGCTGATTGCCGCGCATTCCGAATTTTTGCGCACCGGCCGCATCCCCCGCGAGCGGCGGCACTGGCTGGCCGAGGAAAAACGCTATTTCAGCCATGATGAGGTCGCCGCAAAGACCGGCCGCAAGCTGCAGGTCGCCGGCGAAAAGACGCATCAGCACATCAACGGCTTTCACCACTCGATCCAGTTTCCGAAGATGATCTTCCACCGGACGCTGGAGGACAGCCCGCATCTTGGCTATTGCCACGTCACCGCCGCGCGGACGAAATTCGCCCATTACGAAGAGGTAAGCTGGGCCTTCTACATCTCGAATTTCTATTCCGACATCGGCGAGAACGATAATTTCTTCGAGCGCATCGATGTCGGTTATTCCCGCATGTATTTTGCCGTCGCCATCAAACCTGGCGAGAACTCCGCGGAAAAGATGACCATCGACCGGTCGGTGCGCGGCAACGGCCTGCTCTTCCGCACTCATGATCCGCAAGCGGCGATCCGCAACATTCTGTTGCTCGGCGCCCGCAACGAACAGCTGCGCGAAATCATCCGCCAGCTCTAAAGCGATTGATCGCGGGCGGCGGAAAGCCTAATGACTGCCGGGATTACAGCACTGCGCGTCTTTTCAGACGCGCAGTAGCAAATACCGGGCAGGACATGGCACGCATAATCGACATCACGGCAGACAGGCAGGCAGCGCTCGAGGCGGCCTCGGCTGCTCTTGCCGACGGCTTTGCCATCGCCATCCCGACGGAGACCGTCTACGGCCTTGCGGCCGACGCCACCAATCCCGCAGCCATCACCCGCATCTACGAGACAAAGGGACGGCCGCGCTTCAACCCGCTGATCTGCCACATGGCCGATCTCGCGATGGCCGAAGAGCACGCCGAGTTCGACCCCGTCTCGCGGGCGCTCGCCAGAGCCTTCTGGCCCGGTCCGCTGACCCTCGTGCTGCCGCTGAAGCCTCAGAGCTCCATCCATTCGCTGGCGACCGCCGGGCTCGACACCGTCGGCATCCGCGTGCCGAAGGGCTTCGCGGGCGCGTTGATCGGCGCCTTCGGACGGCCGCTCGCAGCCCCCAGCGCCAATACCTCGGGCGGGATCAGCGCGACGAGTGCTGCCCATGTCGAAGCCGATCTCGGGGCGCGGATCCCGTTGATCCTCGATGCGGGCCCAAGTGCTGTCGGCGTCGAATCGACGATCGTCAAGGCAGAGGGCGGCCGGCTGCGGCTGCTTCGTCCGGGCGGATTGGCGGCGCGTGAAATCGAGCGCGTCGCCGGCCAGCCGCTGCTGCGGCCGAAAACGGCATCGGCGGCGATCGAGGCGCCAGGCATGCTCGCCTCACATTACGCGCCGGGCGCTTCCGTGCGCCTCAATGCGACGGCAGTGGAACCCGGCGAGGCACTGATTGCCTTCGGCAGCGCTGCGGTTTCCGGGGCGAACGGTGCCCGGATCGTCCTTGATCTCAGCCCGCGCGGCGACCTGGCAGAGGCGGCCGCCAATCTTTTCGATTACATGAAGCGGGCCGATGCCAGCGGGGCCCAGAGCATTGCCTTTTCCCCGATTCCCGAGGAGGGGCTCGGCGAAGCGATCAACGACCGCCTGCAGCGGGCGGCTGCGCCCCGCGACTGAAAAGACGCGCGGCGCTGTAGATGACGATGGAGAATCGAGGCCGATGAGCAATTCCAGAATTTCCACCGAACTCCTCGATCGCTTCGCGGCCATCGTCGGCGAAAAATACGCGCTGCGCAGCGAGGCCGATCTTGCGCCGCATCTGGTCGAAAACCGCGGGCTCTATCATGGCTCCTCCCCTCTCCTCTTGAAACCCGGCTCGGTCGAGGAAGTCTCTGATATCATGAAGCTTGCGACGGAGACCGGAACGGCGATCGTGCCGCAGACCGGCAATACCGGGCTCGTCGGCGGCCAGACGCCGCGTCAGGGCAAGTCCGATGTCATCCTGTCGCTCGAGCGCATGAACAAGATCCGCGATGTCGATCCCGTGGCGAACGTGCTGGTGGCCGATGGCGGCGCCATCCTGGCCGAGGTGCAGAAGGCGGCCGAGGCGCATGGGCGGCTGTTTCCGCTGTCGCTCGGCTCGGAGGGCTCCTGCCGCATCGGCGGCAACCTTTCCACCAATGCCGGCGGCACGGCGGTGCTTGCCTATGGCAATATGCGCCAGCTCTGCCTCGGCATCGAGGTGGTGCTGCCGACCGGCGAGATCTGGGATGGCCTGCGCCGCCTGAAGAAGGACAATACCGGCTACGACCTGCGCGACCTCTTGATCGGCGCCGAAGGCACGCTCGGCATCATCACCGGCGCGGTACTGAAGCTCTTTCCCCAGCCGCTCGGCCATCAGGTGGCCTTCGCCGGCCTGAATTCGGTAGTGGATGCCCTTGCCCTCTTCAACCTCGCCTCCAGCCTCTGCGGCGCCTCGCTCACCGGTTTCGAGCTGATGCCGCGTTTCGGCGTCGAGATCACCACGCGCCACATCGACGGCGTGCGCGATCCGCTAGACGCGGCCTATCCCTGGTACGTGTTGATCGACATTTCGACGTCGGATTCGGCCGAGACGGCGGAGCGGATGATGAATGGCGTGCTGGAACAGGGCTTCGAGGCCGGGCTGGTGCTTGATGCCGCGATCGCCGCATCCGTGGCCCAGCAGAAATCGATCTGGCATATGCGCGAGAGCATGTCGGATGCTCAGAAGCCAGAAGGCGGGTCGATCAAGCACGATGTTTCCGTGCCAGTGTCGAAGATCCCGCATTTCATGGCTGAGGCCGAAGCAGCGGTGATGGCGGCGATGCCGGGCGCCCGCATCTGCGCCTTCGGCCATATGGGCGACGGCAATATTCATTACAATATTTCCCAGCCGCTCGGTGCCGACAAGGCCGCTTTCATCGCTCGCTGGCGCGAGATGAACCACATCGTGCATGGGCTGGTGCTGGCGCATGGCGGCTCGATCTCGGCCGAGCACGGCATCGGCCAGCTGAAGCGCGACGAACTGGCGGCGATCCGCCCAACGATTGAAATCGAGCTGATGCGCCGCATCAAGCGCGCCTTCGACCCCGCCAATATCATGAACCCGGGAAAGGTTGTCAGCCTCGATCCGTGAGGGCGACGATCGGGGCATTTCCCGATGGTTGAGAGCGGGAGTTCAATGTCATCTTCTGCTACTCGGCCCAAGAGATCGCCGATGCCGGCCCCTCATCCGGCTGCCGCCACCTTCTCCCCGTAAACGGGGCGAAGGGACAAGCCGCGACCTTTCCGTTCCTCGCTCACCTCTCGCAGGGCACGTCCCCTCTCCCCGTCAGAACGGGGAGAGGGTTAGCGTGAGGGGCAGTCATTGACGCCAACCGGACAGCTGTAGCTCAAGCCCTGGGACGACGAAGCGTGGGGAAACCCGCTGCGTACTTTGCCGGAAATTGCCTCAGGACTACTGTGTGCCGCCCCCGGTCAGGATCATCAGCGCCGGTGACTGCTGGGTGGCGTTCTGGACGTCGTACATCGCGGTAAACCGGCGCAGCAGCTTGTCGACCTTCTTCGGATCCTGGAGATCCTCGAGCTTGACGAAGCGGTTGATGAGATCGGCCTGTTTGGTGACGTCCATGCCCGAGATCTGCGACGGCAGGCTGTAGGCTGTTGTGATGACCTGATAGAGCGCCTTGTCGCCGAGGATCGAATAGATCGAGGTGATGCTCGGGGCCTTGCGGCTGAAATAGAGCGCCAGGCGCACACCGTCGTTGCTTTCGCCTTCCTGGGTTTCCATCGTCTGCTGGACGTAGAGCCCCTGGGTGTGCTCCTCGGCCGCCTTGTTCTGGATGGTGCCGATCTTGGCGCGGGTCAGATTGCCGTCCTTGTCGAAGTTGAAGGCGGCGACGATATCCTTGAAACGTGCATCGGCGGTGGTGTTGAGATAGCTCTTCTTGTCGTCGGGATCGGATGTGAAGATCTTCTTCAGCGTCGCCTTGTCGTAATCCTTCGGATCAAGGTTGTTTGCCTTCAGCACCAGGTCGGTCAGGCGGCTGTCGTCGAGGAAATCGTCAAGCGACTTCACCTTCGCCATGCCCTTGGCGAAATAGGTGACTTCAGCCGTCGCGTCCTTCGCCGCCTTGTCCTTCAGCGGACCGTCCTTCATCAGCATAGTGATATGCGATCTATAGTCGGTGGCGTATTTGGCCAGGGTCGCGTCGGGTAGCGCCTGGAAGGGTGATGCCGCCTTGCCGTCGGGGCCGAAGTTGAAGGCGCGGGCAAGATTGGTGATGCGTTCATCCTTGAGCGAGGCGACATAGCCATTCGGATCATAGGCATCGCTCGTCAGGATCTTGCGCATCATCGAGCGCGAGACATCCTGGTCGGTCAGACCGAAGGCCTGCAGCGCCACATGGAAGAGATCCGGCAGATTGTCGTTGCTCTTGCTGAAATCGGCCGACGAATTGCTGCGCAGGAAATCATTGACACTGTTGACGTCGGAGAAATTCAGCAGGCTGCTGCTGTCGGCCATAAGCTTCTGGTAGTTGGATGCGACCTCGTCGATCGCCTCGTCGCGTTCGTCGTCGTAGCGCGCGGCATAATTGTCGTTGGTGGTCTGTGCCTGATCGGCCGTCTGGGCCGAGCTGACGACAGGAAGCGATCCGTCGGCGGCGAAGTTGAAGTCGGCATTGAGATCGGCATGGCCGGCTGCGGCAGCGGCCGTCGCATCGGTCAGGATGCTCTTCAGATCGGCGTCCGAAATATCGAACGGCAGATTGTAGGTGCTTTTCAGGAAATTGGTAATGGCGCTGTCGGCAAGCAGATCATCGACATTGCTGATCGTCGACATCCTGGCGGAATAATCATCCGTGCGCGCCGCGGCGGCAAATTTCGTGCTGCTGATCTGGGTCGCCGTCTGCGCCGCCATGCCGTCCTCAAGCGTGCCGTCCGCCTTGAAATTGAAGGCCGCGGCGACGTCGGCATAGGTGCCGGTGCCGCTTTGATCGGTCAGGATAGCGCGAAGAGCGACGTCGCTGACCGTCGACGGGATGCCGTAGGCGTTGCGCACGAAATTATTCAGCTTCTGGTCCGCCAGCAACTGATCGACGTTTGAGATGCCGGCGATGGTCGACTGGTAGTAAACTGCCGCATTGTCGGCCTTGCTGGTGGTGCTGGCACTTTGCGTCGCCGTTTGCGAGGCGTAAAGGGTCGCGATCGAACCGTCCGATTTGAAATTGAAGAGATCGTGAACGTCGCTGTAGCCCTGGGCGCTGGCAGCCGTGCGGTCGACGAGGAAAGTCCTCAATGTCGCATCGGAGACGCTGTCGGCGATCTGCATGCTGTTTCTGATATAGCTGACCGCAACCGCATCCGACATGATGTCGTCGACATTGGTGACGTTGCCGATCATGCTGTTGAAATGTGCTGCATTCGCCGCCGACCTGTCGGTCGTCGATTTCCGCTGCGCCGCAGTCTGGATCACGGAACCGTTGATCGAACCGTCTGCCTGGAAGTTGAAGTCGGCATTGAGATCGGCATGGCCCTGGGCCGCGGCATAGGCCGAATCGGTCAGGATGTTCTTCAGGTCGGCATTGCTGAAGTCCGTGCCGAGACCATAGGCATCCTTGATGTAGCGCGCCAGCACATTGTCGGCGAGCAGGTCATCGACGTTGGTGATGCCGGTCGACTGGGACGTCGTGGTATAGTAGTTGCCGGTCATCGCGGCGGCGTTCTTCAGATTGTTCGCCTGGTCGACCGTCTGGACGCGCGCGGTGCTGGAGGCCGACCCGTCAGCCTTGAAGTTGAAAGCGTTGTAGACATTGGTAAARCCCATCAGCTGGGCATAACCGGGATCGGTCAGCACCGTGCGCAGCGCGGCAGCGGTGAAGTCGGCGCCCATGCTGTAGGCCGTCGTGATATAAGACGTCAGGCGTTTGTCGGCGACCAGATCGTCGACATTGGTGATCGTGCCGATCTTCGCCGTGTAATAGGCCTTGTTGTAGTCCGCCGCCGTCTGGCCGACGTAATAGACGTCCGAACCGACCGAATTGTCGATGATGACGGACTGGGAATTCAGGGTGTAGGATTCGATGACCGAGGCCTTCTGCGCGGCGGTCTGCGCCGTGCCGGTGACGGTGCCGTCGGCATTGAAGCTGAACTGGGCGGCAAGCGCCTTGTACTTGTCGCCGCCTTGCGTGTTGACGACGCTCGTGGGGTCGCTGAGATCGCTCGTCAGCACCTGCCGCAGAAAATCCTTCGACGCATAGGTCGGATCGATCTTGAAGGTCTTCAGCACATAGGTGCGCAGCCGCGTGTTGTTGACCAGGTCGTCGACGGTCTGCACGCTATCGATATTGTTGCTGTAATAGGTGCTCTCGGCGCTGGCGGCCTTGTCGGCATCGACGAAGGACTGTTTGTAGAGGCCGATCAGGTCGTCCTCCTGCGCGTCCGTCTGCACATCCTTGGCCGGCGCGTTGAAATTGAAGGCGGCGGCGAACTCGCGATAACGCGTATCGGAAAGCTTGTTGGCGTAGCTGTCGGGGTCTGTGAGGTCGCTTTCGAGCACCTTCTTCATGAAGGCCTTGGCATAGGTCATGTCCTCGAGACCATAGGCCTTCATTGCATAGCTGTAGAGCTTGTAGTCGCCGAGGAAATCGTCGACGTTTTCGACCTTGTTGATATGGTCGGCGTAGTATTGAGCATCCTTCTTGACCGTCGCCTGCGACGCAACCTTGTTGAGGCTGGACGTCATATCCCGCGACAGGATCGTGTAAGCGAGGGAAGCCGAGATCATGAAAAGCGCCCTTTTCACCCAAATTTCTAAAAAAACGACGAACTGCTGGTGAGCACATTTTGCCATGGAAAGCTTACCTGAGGCTTACCTCTGGATGCATCATTTCAGGACACCACACCGTTCACCTTCCGGAAACCCTGCCGGATTCGGTTTTGATAACCATCAGAGGAGGCAAAGTTTTCTTAACCGCAATTTTTAAGCTGTACGGAACGGCGGCTGCCTATTGTCGGCCATAGAGGACGAAAAGTCCCAAGGAGAAGACCGGAAATCGGCTCTCAGGTAAGACAAGGGTAGAATGAAATGAACAATCCCGTTATGAAGCCCGCCTGGGCTGGCACGACGTTACGCCTCGATCCGTCCCGCTTTCCCCAGCAGGTCAGCTACGCCATCCACGATTGTTCGGATGACGTCAATATCACGATAGACGAACGCGGTGCGGTCCTGCGCAAGGTCCTCCCCTCCAGCGGCCTGCCGCTCTCGATTGCGCTGCCGAAGCGCGTCTTCAAGGGTGTCGCCGCCCGCGCCATTGACCATGGCGACGGCGATGTCACCGTCACGCTCGAACTCCATCACACCGATCCGGAGCTCTGCATTCCGCTGCTCGTCGCCCATGATCTCAGCGATATCGCCGCCGACTGGCGCAGCTGGTCCGAAGCCTTCCGTATTCCGATGCTGATGGTCGAGGCCGATGGCGTCGCCCGGCCGCTCGAAGACCATATTGGTGCCCTACGCACCAGCGATCTCAAGCCGCGCCGCCGTCATTCCTACTTCGCCAATCGCCGTCCGCGCTTCCTCGTGCGCCGCACCACCGGCCGGCTGGGCGTCGCCATGAAGATCGAAGGCAAGGAAATCATCGCCCGCAATTGAGCGAAATCGCGACACCGGACATATCATTGCCGGGCATTCTGCGCACTCATCTGTCGCGGAATGCCCGTTTCTGCGACACTGTCGAATTCGGCCGCAAAACTGTCGCTTTAATCTCGGTTGGCACCGCAGGATGAATTTTGACAGGATCACTGCGGTGGCCACCGGTGAAAAACCTCTCATTCAAGGACGGAAAGTCCCAATCCGTGCTTGACCGTTTTGAGTGCGATCAGGCTCTTGTATTTTCGCACGAGCGCCTGTTGCTCGCCCATAAGCCGCTCAATGAAGGCATTGTATTCCTCGAGATTGCGGACGGCCACGAGCAGGACATAGTCCATGTCGCCGGTGACATACCAGCATGACTGAACTTCAGGCGCACGGTCCAGCCATCGCTGGAATTGCTCCAGCGTGTGTCGGTGTTCGTTCTGGATTTCGAGCTCAACCAGAACGGACAGGGTGCGATCAACGGCTTTCGGACTGACCACCGCCACGATCTTCTCGATGATCCCATCCTGCTTCAGTTTGCTGATGCGCCGTTCGACGGCCGAGGGTGAGAGATTGACCGCGTCAGCAATGACCTTGCCGGGAATGTCGGCATTCTCCTGCAGCATCGACAGAATGGTGCGATCAATATCATCCACAGCGTATAGCCAAGATTTATGCGGAAAATCCGCTATAATTTTTCTATCGGCGCGATTTTCCCGCGTCGAAAACTCATACCATCTCTCCATGACAAAACAAGCACCTCTTTCAGCCGTCAAAATCGACGATGCTCGCCAGAAAATCGATCCGATTTTCCTCAACACCAATCTGTTGCGTTCTGACAGGCTCGCGCTGTCGCTCGTCGCCAAGGACGAAACGGAAAATCCGATCCGCAGCTTCAAGGGGCGCGGCACGGGGTATTTTCTGGCCGACGTCGCCGGCGATAGAACGCCTCTGATCACGGCATCAGCCGGGAATTTCGGTCAGGGGCTTGCTTACAATGCCGCGCGGCATGGGCGATCTCTGGTCGTGTTCGCCAGTATCAACGCTAATCCGCTGAAGATCGAAGCCATGCGCCGGTTTGGGGCGGAAGTCTTTCTCGCCGGGGAAGATTTTGACGCTGCAAAGGAGGCGGCCAAAATCTACGCCGCCGAACGGAAACTGCAGTTCGTCGAGGACGGAGCGAGTGCCGCCATTGCGGAAGGGGCAGGAACGATTGCGGCGGAGCTGACGGAAGAGGTCGAAGATATCGACGCCGTTTTCATTCCGCTTGGCAACGGTGCTCTGGCGGCCGGAATAGGATGCTGGTTCAAATCACGATCACCGCGAACAAGGGTCGTCGCCGTCGCCGCAAAGGGCGCACCTTGCATGGCCCTGTCCTACAATGCGGGTGACGTGATCTCAACGCCGGAGGCACGCACGATTGCCGATGGAATTGCCGTGCGGATTCCCGTCCCGTCGGCCATCGGCTGGCTTAAAGACACGATCGATGACGTCGTTCTCGTGGATGACGATCAGCTTTTCGATGCAATGCGGTTTGCTCATGACACATGGAAGCGTCTCGTCGAACCAGCCGGAGCGGCGGGGCTCGCGGCTATTCTTGCGCAGGCATCTGCCCTGAAAGGCTGCCGTGTAGCGACTATGTTGTGTGGTGCTAACCTCACGGATCAACAGATCAAGGCATGGCTTCCATCTGCCATGAAGCACAACACGAATGCCTGCTAGACCAATCCTCCTATCTGGGGACAATCGCCCGCGCCCRGTTCGTCCCAATCAGGGAATGGCAAACAGCAGCGAGACGAAGAGGCCGAAGAAGATGATCAGGCCGACGCGATTGTTTGATTTGAAGAGCGCCAGGCATTGGTCGGCATCGTTGATATCGAGCCGGACAATCTGCCAGGCGAACATGCCGGCCGCACCGAGCAAGGCCAGGAAAGCGATGAGATTGGCGCCGGCGAGAGCGAAAGCGATAAACATCAGCACCAGCGTCAGTCCATAAAGGCCGATCAGCCATTGCCGCGTCCTGTCGCCGAACAGGCGCGCAGTGGAGCGGACGCCGATCAGTTCATCATCCTCCTTGTCCTGATGCGCGTAGATCGTGTCATAACCGATCGTCCAGGCGACGGAGGCGGCGTAGAGCAGGATGGCGGCGAAAGAGAGACTGCCGAAAATGCCGGCCCAGCCCATCAGCGCGCCCCAGGAGAAGGCAAGTCCGAGGTAAAATTGCGGCCAGTCGGTGAAGCGTTTGGCATAGGGATAAAGTGCCACGATCGCGAGCGAGAGCACGCCGAGGAAGACGTTGAGCCAGTTGAACTGCAGCAGCACGAACAGGCCGACCAGCGCCTGCAAACCGATGAAGATCTTCGCCCGTCGGCGCGTGACGCGGCCGGAGGGGAGCGGACGCGACCGCGTGCGCGCCACTTCCATGTCGATCTCGTGGTCGACAAGATCGTTATAGGTGCAGCCGGCGCCGCGCATGGCGACAGCGCCGATGAAATAGAGGAACAGGTGAGACACCAGCACACTGCCGGAATAGATCCCCTCACCGATCGCCGCATTGGCGGCAAGCGTTGCCGACCAGAAGCACGGCCACATCAAGAGCTGCCAGCCGATCGGGCGATCCCAGCGTGCGAGCTGCGCATAGGGCCAAAGCCATGGCGGCAGGATCCGGTAGACCCAGTTATCGGAAGGTGCGTCGGAGACGCGATCGTTGAAATCGCCGGTATCGTGCATGCCGCTCATCTAGCGGCGGGCCGCCGATCCGGTCAAGAAGCGATCATTGCAATGCCACTTGCATCATTCCTCAGACTGGAATCGATCCAGGGATGAATTATGTGCAAATTCAAAGCGTTACAGCGCCGCGTACGCGGAAAGGCCCGTGGCGCCGTCAATCACTGCAGGGAAAAATTGAACTTGTAGGTCGCCGAGACCCCGATCAGGACCTGGTTCTTCGAGCCGCGCTCGCGCACGAGACTGCTGTCGGCGGCAGGACCCGCCAGCCGCTTATATTCGAGGAAGGAACTCGCCGAGAGGTTTTCCGTCGCCTTCCAGGTGAGCGCCGTGCCGGCGCCATAGGACTGGATGCCCGATGAGGGCTTGTAAGGATCAAGGCCGCTTGCCGCCGCCTGCTTGGCGTTGACGCCGTAATAGGCGTCGTAGTAGCCGCTGGTGGCGAAGGTCGCGCGCGGACCGCCTGATAGTTGCAGGTCTGGCGCAATATCGGTGAAGGCATCGACCGCGAGATCGGCGACGATGCCGTCATGCGAGCGGATGCCCTGGCGGACTTCGGCGCGGGCGCGAAGGAAATCGGTCGGGTAGACTTCGACGAAACCGCCGGCTTCCGCGCCCCATTTGACCTTCTTCAAGCCCTTCAGCTCGCTGCCGTCGCTGTCATCGCGCGACGGCACGAACCTGCCGACGATGCCGGCACGAAAGGCACCCTTGTCGATGAGGGCGAAAGAAGGATTGTCGTTGCGCGAGGCAAAACGCGGGCCGGCGCCCTGGCGGCCAACCGAGATCAACGGGCTGAACTTGAATTCATTGTGCGACGAGCCCTCGAATTTCGGGGCGGAGAAGCCGGCGACGCCGACGCTCAGATACCAGTCGCCGGACCAGAAGTGCTGGCCACTTTCCTGCGCGGCGGCCGAACCAAAGGAAGAAAGGGCAATAGCCAGAGAGATCGATACGACTGATCGATGAGACACGTCCGCACTCCAGAAAACGCAAAAACAAAGCCGCGGAGGGCGGCGCTCGCTACATTTATCCTGATCTCGTTACCCCAATGTTAACCACGGCGAAACAACGGGCGCTAATGAAAGGCGTGCCGTGCGGCCCCCTCATCCGCCCTACGGGCACCGACCGGGGTCGAGCCGCGGGTCTCGACCCGTCCTTCGGACCCCCGCTGGGGAGAAGAGGGAAAATGCCGCTTCGTCACCGACCCCATTGTTTGGCAGTGCCGTTGAGCAGGCGGGTTCGTTTGGCAGTGACGGCGCGCCTTGCTGCCTCTTCTCCCCTCGGGGAGAAGGTGGCCCGAAGGGTCGGATGAGAATCTGTGTTGGTTGTCAAGGCGGATTTGGGGTCCAGAGGCGATCGTGAGATAGGAGGCAGTTTGCCAGAACGAGCAATTTACGCATGACGGCGACCAGGATGACCTTCGCTGGTTTTCCTGCGGCTTTGAGTGTGTCTGC
>NZ_JBFTQY010000032.1:10000-76573 GCF_056399245.1 Rhizobium sp. 01N447_2 | reverse complement strand
GTTTTATTCAGGACCATGGCCAATGGCGGCATCATGTTCGTCGGAAGACCGAGCAGACTGACGATGCACAGCCATTGCAGAATCGGCGCGGCGGATGCCCATTTCTCGCCAACGATGATCCGTACGGCCGGCTCGGCAAGAAGCGCGAGCGTGATGAGGATGGGCGCGGCCACGAAGGTGATCGCGTTCGTCGCCTTCAAATAGGCAGCGATCAGATTACGACGGTCCTCGACGGTCGAGAATGCCGCCATCAACGGGCGCAACAATGGCCCAACAAAGGTCTGGTATGGAATACCGGCAATATTGTCGGCGACGCTGAAGGCGCCGAACGTCGACAAGCCGGTAAAGCGTGGCAAAAGCAGCCGGTCCAGTTGCCAGTTGATCGAACTCAGCACCTGCGACACGGTGTTCCAGCTGATCATGTCCTGAAAGTGCTTCCACTCGGAAAGGCTGAACCTCGGTCGCATCGGCGCAAAGACATAGGAGGTGATCGCCGCGGCGGTCGGGCCTGCAACCGCGCCGATCGCCAGTCCCCAATAGCTGCCGGTCGCGACCGCCACCCCGACACCGAACAGCAGTGTCGAACCCTTGGTGATGAGATCGAGTGCGAACTCGCGTTTGAAATCGAACCGCTGCATGAACAGAACCATGCGTGGGCTGATCACACTGCGCATCGCAGGCGCGATGGAGAGCACGGCTACAAGCGAGAAAAGCCGGGAATCGTCATAGATCAGAGCCATCGGCCAGGAAATGATCATCATCAGTATGCTGATGGCCACGCCTCGAAGCAGGCTGAGGGTAAGGGCCGTGGCAAACATATCGTCCGAAGGCGACGGCTGGCGCATCAGGGCCTGCGTCAGCGGCAGGTCCAGGATTGTCTCGACGATGACCAGAACCGAGGTCGCGATGGCGACAAGGCCGAAATCCGCCGGGCTCAAAAGCCTTGCGAGGATCAGGAGGCTGACGAAATCGAGCAGTCGCGCCAGGAATTTGCCGCCGATTGTCCAGATACTCGCCGTCGCCGTCTTCTGAGATACGCTTGACATGATCTATCTTCTATTCCTTATCGACGGATTGAGACGGTTTCGGTCGCAGCGGCAAGACAGGCAACTCCGTCCTTTTCCGTCAGCCCGGCCGTCTTCTGAAGACCTCGGCGGATCGGTCGCCATGGGTGGACAGTTGTTGTTCGATCAGGCTGGACAGACGGTCGCGGAACACGGCGGAAGAGAATTTCAGCGAGTGCGCGCGGATGGCATGCGGATCGATATCGTCCTCCACCTCTTCGAACGCCGCCATCGTTTCCAACAGAGCTTCCGTGGTCTGCTGTGCAAAGCGAAAACCGACCTGCGGCGAGGAAACGGTTTCTCTGGCKCCGCCGGCGTCGAAAGCCAGGACCGGTCGCCCCGATGCCATGGCTTCCACCGGAAGGATGCCGAAATCCTCCGTGCCGGGAAACAACAGCGCGCGGCATCGCGACAGGTGGTCGCGCAGAACGTTGAACGGCTGATGGCCGAGGAACTCAACGGTCGGTCCGGCGATCGACTTCAGATAAGCCAATTGTTCTCCCTCGCCGATCACGACCAGCTTCCGCCCGGCCTCGGTGCAGGCGCGAACGGCAATATCCGGCCGCTTGTAGGTGGTCAGCTGACCCGCATAGAGATAGAATTCGCCTTTTCCCTTCCCCACCGCAAAATCGTCCGTCGCAACGGGCGGATGGATGACGATGGATTCCCGGTCGTAGAAACGGCGGATGCGGCTTGCGACATAATCGGAATTGGCGACGAACACATCGACTCGCGAGGACGTCGTCACGTCCCAGGCGCGCAACATGGGCGCGGTGATCGACATCAAGGCGCGCCCAACCCAGGGCAGGCCATGACGGTAGACATGGAACTGATCCCAGATGTAGCGCATCGGCGAGTGGCAGTAGCAGACATGCAGCGCGTCGGCGCGCGTGATGATGCCCTTGGCGGGTCCGGATTCACTCGACAGCACGAGATCGTAGTCCTGCAGATCGAACTGCTCGAGCGCGAAGGGCATCAGCGGCAGCATCTTGGTATAATGCCGTTGCGCGCCGGGGATCTTCTGCAGGAAGGACGTGCGGATGTTCCGCGTCTTCAGAAAATCGCTGATGCGATCCCGGTTGCAGACGAGGGTGAAGATGTCGGCCTGCGGAAACATGCGGCACAGCTCTTCGACGACTTTCTCGCCGCCGCGCATCGAAACGAGCCAATAATGCACGATGGCGACACGAAGCTGCTTCGTGTCGCTCGCGCCTCCGGCTTCGGCGACACGTCTTTTCGCCATGACAGGCGCATCGCCGAGAAATGCCCTCGCGTCGGGAAGAGAGGTTGTTGCTTTAAGAGTCAACTCGATACTCCTTGTATCACCACACCGTCTGTCAGCTCGGGAACCGCATTCGTCGAAATCAGGCTCTGGTATTCGGCAAGAAGCGCGTCGCGCCATTCCTCGTGTGTCGAGGCGAGATCCGGCGACAGCCGGAAAGCCCGCTCGCTCACGGCGCGGACCTCATGTCTCGGCATTTGGCTGAATCTCGTCAAGGTATCGGCAAAGGCGCTTTCGTCAGCCGTATCGCAGGCAAGCGCCATGCCGGCTCTTTGCATTTCCTCGGCGAGAAAGGCGCTGCGCGACATGATGACCGGCAGACCGCTCCTGGCCGCTTCGATAGCGACGAGACCGAACGGCTCGGGATAGCGCGACGGCATCAACAGTGCGCGCGCCTTGCGGATGATCGGGCCGATCTCCGCATGCGACTGCCAGCCGACGGCCCTGACGTGATCTCCCGAAGCTGCGACCAGCGGCATCAGCGGCCCGTCCCCGATCACGCAGAGCCGGACGCCGGCTTTGCGCGTGGCGGCCACCGCGTCTTCTATGCCCTTCTCCTCATCCAGCCTCCCGATGAAGACGAACTCGTCGTTGGCCTCCGCCTCGATGCGTTTGATGGATAGCGGAGCGACGGGATTGCGGATCGTCGTCAGGCGTTCGGGCCGATATCCGGCGCCGACGAGAAAGCCAGCCATCTTCTCGTGCAGCAGGATGATCCGGCCGAAATCGGCCTGATCCTTCAGCAGCCGCAGGATATTGGAGCCGCGGGCGACCCGCCACAATTTGTGCGAATAACTTCTCTTGTCGCAAGCCGTCGCAATGCAGCTTCCGCCGAGCGGGCGCCGAAGGCAGATCTCCTGCGCCTGATAGTCGAAGAAGGCGCCGTTGGGGCAGGCGGTAAAGAAATCATGCGCGTGAACCACGCATCGTCCAGCGACCGGCGCCAGTGCTTTGAAAATCGCCGGAGACAGGATCTGGTGCCAGCCATGGACATGGTAGACGGTATTGGCGGTGTCGTTTGCGGCAACCCAGTTCGCGACCATACGGACAGCGGCGCCATTGTGAATGCCGGTCACGAAAGCCTTCGCACGCTCGGCGCTGAGCAGGTCGCGGCTGTTCAGACCGACCATCGAAACCCCGAGCGCGACAAGCTCCACATTGGCGGCGTCATCCCCGCAAATATAGGTCACGGGGATGTCGAGCCCCCGAAAAAGCTTGGCGGACAGCACCGCCAGCGCCGTCGCGCCGCCTCTGGCCACCGAGTAGTCGTCGATGATGACCACGCGATCGATCCTTGTCGTGCCTGGGCCGGGAAAGCGGCCGACGCTTGCTGCGGATCGGAGAGCCTCGGGAAGCGATGGGCGCATCACTTCACCGAAACCGCGCCGTTGGCACAGGCCTCCAGCGCCTTGCGGTTGAGAATGCGGATCTTGCCTTGCCCCCCGTCGATGATCTTGCTTTCCCGCAGGCGCCGCAGGCATTGATTGACCTTCTCGCGGGACGCCGGCAGCGTCGCGGCCAGGTCATTTTGCGAGATGATTAGTTCGTCGCCGCTATTTGCCGCATCTTTTCCATAAACAGCGGAGAGCCGCAGCAGCGTGCTGGCCAGCCTCGACTGCAGGCTCGACGCCGCATTCGCAATGATCCGGAGTTCAAGCTCTGAAATACGCGCCAGCGCCCTGGAGAAAACCTTTTCGCGAAAGCAGGGATCGCTGGCGTACATGTCGCGCAGCAGCCTGCCTTCGAAGAAATGCAGTTCGCAGTTGGAACCGGCGCGGTATTCGAGACTCAACGTCTGCCTGCGCAGGACCTCGAGCTCGCCGATGAGGCCGGATTTCGGAATGATCTCGACGATGAATTCCCTGCCGTCGGGCAGCATCGTGCTGGCGCTGACCACCCCCGAATGGACGCGCGCGAAGGTATCAACGAGGACGCCGGCCCCGGCGATGACTTCGCCGCGCCGGAATCGCCGGACGCTCGACCGGCAGGAAAGAAATTCGTCGTCGATGACGATGCGGCTGTTGAGATGAATGCTGCCGTTAGCCGATATCGCCGGCTTGCCGATGCCGGCCTTGCGATCTGATGTGTGTGTCGCCCCATCCATGCGCATAACTCCGAGTACTCGAATAACCATAGAAAATGCTGCACCGCATCATTTATATTGCCTTAATATGAGAGTCAAATAACATCACAGGAATTTAACGTAAAGATAAAGCATCTATTTGGCCCAAAAACAAAATATACATCATGAACTGAATTCAAAATCTCAATGAAGCTAAAAAACTGCCGTTTGATCGAAT
The DNA here is from genome assembly GCF_056399245.1 of Rhizobium sp. 01N447_2. Lineage (NCBI taxonomy): Bacteria > Pseudomonadati > Pseudomonadota > Alphaproteobacteria > Hyphomicrobiales > Rhizobiaceae > Rhizobium > Rhizobium sp. 01N447_2. The sequence continues at coordinate 71,927 of NZ_JBFTQY010000032.1, read as the reverse complement.
ATGACTGCCTAATAAAATGGCTTACTGAATTAAAAACGGCAATAATCGAAATGATGATATCAAAACTGATAAATAAGTATCAGCAAATAATCGCTCCGAATTAGGTTAGATTGTCGTTTGAAACGAAAAGAAGGCCATCAAGGTGTAATCCAAATTCTCTATTGCCCGTTAGTAGCATAAAGAATTTATTAAGGATTATGACCTTGGTAACAGACAACCAGAGTGCGGCGCAGCAAACTTTGAACGGTTCTTAATCGGAATGTTTTGGAGACCCGCCGATGACATGGGATGCACATAGTTTCGAGGCCTGGTCGCGTGTCGGACGGTCCGCGAAGGGCGGCGATCTCCATTCGTCCCGGCCTCGTGCGGCAGGCAGATCGTCGAAGCGCGCGATAGACCTTCTCATCGCAATCACGGCGCTGATCCTGCTTTCCCCGCTTCTGTTGATCGTCGCAATAATCGTGAAGATGAGCGACCGCGGCCCGGTCTTCTATTCCCATACGCGTATCGGCGTCGGTGGAGCGCCGTTCGGGTGCCTCAAGTTTCGCACGATGAAGACCGATGCGGGTGCTCAGCTTGCCGAATTGCTGCAAAACAACCCGGCTGCGCGAAGCGAATGGGAAGAGACACGCAAGCTGAAGGACGATCCGAGGGTCACAGCCGTCGGAGAGATCCTGAGGCGGTCGAGCATCGACGAACTCCCCCAGCTGATCAATATCGTGCGTGGCGACATGAGCCTTGTCGGCCCCCGGCCGATCACGGCCGAGGAATTGCCGCGCTACGGCGAGCATATTTGGGCCTACATGGCCGTCCGCCCGGGCCTGACCGGTCACTGGCAGACCAGCGGGCGCAACGATGTCAGTTATGAGTACCGGGTTTCCCTCGACGTTCACTATCTCGACAACTGGTCGCTCGGCCGGGACTTCGTCATCATTGCTAAGACCATTCCCGCTCTGTTTTCGCAGCGCGGCTCGTACTGAGCATTCAAGGGGAAGCTGCCGACCATGCTTGAAATCGGAAGACACGCTGCCCCCGTCCCCTCCAAGCCGCCACTCCCTGGTTGCTCCGTGATCTCGCCATTTTGGATTAGGACAACATGACCTCAAGCACGATCTTCAGCGGTGTTTCTCCGATATCTCTGCCTGCCGCAGCCACTGGCGGGAATTCGCCGCTGACCTTGCGAGATATGCTCTTCTTTCTCGGGATGCGCTGGCGGTGGATTGTGGCGACGACGCTCGTTTTCCTCGCAATGGCGGGGATCTATGTGCTGAGCGCCGAGCCGACTTTCGTTGCCAGCACGCAACTTGTGATCTTCCCGCAAGTGAGCGGCACCGAAGCACAAAGGTCTTTCGCAGAAGACGCATTCATAGAGGGACAGCTGGAGATCGCCAGATCCAGCGATGTCATCAGCGAAACGGTAAGGGCGCTTGGTCTCGATACCGATCCCGACTTTGTCGATCAGGCGCCTTCGCTGCAGGATAGGGCAAAGAACTGGTTGATGGGGATTTCTTCTGAATCGGATACGGAATCGCAGGAAGCAGTGGGCACAGGGCCGCGTGACAGACAGCCGCAACAGCAGATCGAAGACGGGCGGATCCATGATCGGGCGGTCGCAACGCTGCTGAACATGATGGGAGTACGCCGGATCGGGAGTTCGACGATCATCGAGATATCGGCTGCAGCGTCGACCCCGCAGCAGGCCGTCGATATCGCCGACACGCTGGCCAGGCAGTATATCCAGAAGAATATCGCAATGAAGGCCAATGCGTCCCGGCAATACAGCGAATGGCTGACCAGATTCGTAAGCGAGCAGCAGCGCGGACTGGCCGAAGCGGCCAGTGCCCTGGCCAGCTTCACGAGCAATCCGCGCGATCAGTTCAAGCTTGCGGAGCTGCAGAGCGCGACTGACGCCCGCCGCACCCTCTATGAAAATACCTTGAATCAGCTGACCGAAGCCAGGCAGCGCATCACCTACCCGGTGTCGGATGCCACGATCGTCTCTCGGGCCACCTTGCCGCTTTCGAAAGCCAGACCGCGCAGCACGCTCATCATCGCCTTTGCGGCGGCGGTTGGTCTTGGCGTCGGCTTCGCACTCGCCATGATCAGGCACGCTGGCGATCGCCGGATCATCCGCCCCCATCAGATCGCGGAAGCCGGTGGACTGCCCTTTGTCACTTTGCTGGCGACATCGAGGCGGATCCGCAATGGTCATCCTGCACGTTTCCTCGCCGCCGGTACTGGCAGCAGCAGCACAGCCGCCTATCCTGTCATACCGGGCATGGCGGAACTGAGCGCGACGGTCGTCGGTCTTCGGCGCAAACGCCGGGTCGTCATTGGAATCGTCGCCGTCAATCCCGGCGGCGGGGCGTCGACCATAGCATGCGAACTTGCGGTACTGTCCTCCATATCAGGCGCTCACACGCTGCTGATCGATGCAGCCGCACAGAAATCGTCGCTCAGCAAATCGATCGCCCCCCATAGTTCGACAGGCCTCGTCGATGTTCTCGAAAATGGCGAACTGTTCCAGACGGCGGCATTGCCCCTCACCCCGACGCTGAAATTCCTTCCCCTCGGCAAAGTCGAAGCGGTGACGCCAGCCATACGCCTCAGTTCCCGCCGTACGCAGTTGAGTTTCGCCGACCTGAAAAAGGAGTTCGACGCCATATTCGTCGWCATTTCCGCATTCTCCGCGTCGCCGGATGCCAATGCGATCGCGCCGGAACTGGACGGTGTCCTCGTGGTCACGTCGCACGGGCGCACCTCGATCGACGACACCATGCGCGTCATCGACACCCTGCGGAATGTCGGCGCGGAGATCCTCGGCGCGATCATCAATCATGCACCGAAAAGAATAGAGTCATGACCTCACCTTCGGCAGAAGCAACCAGGCAGGACAGCCCGATCGGACCGGCGCCTGTTCCTTGCGGCGCTGAAGCCATGGCGGGGCACGCGAGCCGCCCATTGCGAATGGCCGTGGGGATCGCTTCGGCCGGCCGCCCCTCGATACTGCGGGAGACGGTGGATTATCTCACGGCCCTGCAGGATCAGGCCGAGCGGCTGATCGTCTGCGTGCCCTTGATCGACGACGCAGCCGGGCTCGCCGACCGCCGCGACGTGGAAGTCATTGTCGGCAGCCGCGGCCTGACCTCTCAGCGCAACAGAATCATCCAGGCGGCCGCTRCCGATACGGATGTTCTGATCTTCCTGGATGACGACTTCATTCCCGCCGTGACCTTCCTGTCGCGGATGGCGGCTGTCTTTGCGGCAAACCCCGACGTGGCGATCGCCACCGGCGAAGTTCTGGCCGATGGCATCCTCGACGGCGGCCTCAGCATGTCAAACGCCCTGCAGGTTCTTGAAACTGCGGCCGAAGGAGCCGTGCAGGTGACGGATGTCTATAACGCCTACGGATGCAATATGGCGGTTCGCCTTTCACCCATTATCGAGCACGCGCTGGCCTTTGATGAACAATTGCCGCTCTACGGCTGGCTCGAGGATGTCGATTTCAGCCGGTCCATCGCCCGCTATGGCAGGTCCGTACGTGTCGAAGGTGCCCGCGGGGTGCACCTCGGCGTCAGATCCGGGCGCCAGCCCGGCCGAAGACTCGGCTATTCGCAGGTTGCCAATCCTGTCTACCTGACCCGGAAGGGCACGATGTCGAAGGGCCGTGCCGTTGCACAGATCGGCCGTAACATCCTGGCGAATACGCGGGGCCTATTGTTCAATGATCGCTTGATCGACCGTTGGGGACGTTTGAACGGCAATTTGCTGGCCCTGTCCGATCTTCTTATCGGCCGCGCCTCTCCATCCCGCATTCTCGAATTCGGCAATCCCTCGCCGCGCGAGATGCCTTCGCCGTCGATCGCAACGAAACGGAGATAGCAGACATGCAGCGCACATCCTTGTCCGATCGCCTCATCTCCGCCGCCCTTGCCTTGCTGGTATCTTCCTGCCTGACCGGCTGGAGCGTCGCCCATGCGGAAAACTATACCCTCGTGCCGGAAGATCAGGTGCGACTGCGTGTCGTCGAATGGCGATCTTCGGATGCCCGGTATGCGAGCTGGGAGGCACTCGGCGGGACATATACAGTCGATGATGCCGGCAATCTGGCGATCCCGATCGCTGGCCAGGTACAGGCGATCGGCAAGACGACGGAACAGGTTTCCGATGCGATCGCCACTGCGCTCTCCGAAAAGGCCGAACTGCCGGGAAAACCGTTCATCGCGGTGGAGATCGCTCAACATGCACCGATCTTCGTAACCGGAACCGTGCAGACCCCTGGGCGCTATGCTTTTGAGGCCGATATGACCGTCATGAAGGCCGTCAGCATCGCTGGCGGCTTCCTTCGGGAGCGCGAGGAAAATACCGTCTTCGAGCGCGACCGGATCCAGGCCGCCGGCGCCTATCGAACCGCCATTCTCAACCGGCGCGATCTTCTGATGCGCCAGGCGCGGTTGCGCGCCGAGATTGCCGGCGAACAGAGTTTCGAGATCCCTGTCGAGCTCGCCGGAACGCCCGATGTGGACAAGCTGAAGGCGCAGGAATTGAACCTGATGCGGCTGCGACGCGTCGATATCGAAAGCCAGATCGAAGCAGCAAGCGACCTCAGCCGTCTTTACGGCCAGCAGGTCCAGTCTCTCGAGGCCAAGATCAATTCGCAAAAACGGCAGATCGACCTGGCGCAGAAGGAACTAGACAATGTCAACAGCCTGGTGAGCAAGGGCTTGGTCAGCAATTCCCGTCAGGTCTCGGTCGACCGCGGGGTCGCGGATGCGCAAGGCACCCTGATCGATCTCGAAGTCGCCCTGACCACGGCTCGCCAGGGGCTCAGCGAAGCCGACCGCTCGAAGATCAATATCGTCAACCGGCAGAACAGCGAAAACCAGGAACTGCTGAACCAGGTCAATCTGGCGATCGGCAGGGCGGCGATCGATATCCAGGTGGCCCAGCTTCTGGGCGAGCAGGCTGGCTACAGCGCGCAGCTCGCCCAGATGAATACGGAAACGCCGGGCCTTGGCAGAGCGCAGAAGAACTACAGGATCGTGCGTCGCAACGAAGACGGGACTTATCGCAACATCGAGGCGGACGAGACAACCACCTTGCGGCCGCATGATGTCGTCGAAATCGGCGTCGACACCGACCTTCAGACGCCGTCGCCTCCGCTGCAGCTGCAGTCCGCACCGCAGCAAAGCTCGACCGTCCCGCTGTCGAATGTGGCAGGCGATAATCAAGCGGCTGCCGGCTGGATATCCCAGACGGGATCGAATTAGGGGGCGGTTGTGAGCATCGACGACAGCTGGCGGCTTCCGCCTCAAGCATCGCGCCGAAAGGCGGATGCCGGTCTTCGGCAAAACCGATGCCTCCGCCGCTCGCCGTCCGGATCGGGATCTGAAGCATGTCGATAGAACCGATCGGTTTCATCGTTCTGCTGCTCGGCCTGCTCGGCATGGTCAACGGCGCGCGTTTTGCGGTCGCGGCCCTTTGCCTGTCGACGCTGCTGGGGGCCGCAGCGGCTCTCCAATTGCCCGCGCTCGGCGGCAGCAGCATCCAGCCGAGCCATCTTCTGGTGCTTTTTCTCGTGGCCGCCGCCCTGCTGCGCCCGGCTCAAACACAGGCCATGCTGACCAGCCTCGCCTATCCGGGTCCCGGTTTCTGGTTTGCCGCCTACATCCTGTTTTCTGTGGCATCGTCTTTCTTTTTGCCCCGCATTTTTGCAGGCGCGACCCTGGTCTACTCCTCTGCACGAGACGCCACGGGCATGATGTCGACGGTGGCCGCTCCCTTGTCGCCGGGTTCGTCTAATCTCAGCCAGTCCGTCTACCTGCTCGGCGACCTCGCCTGCTTTGCCGTCATCTCGGGGCTTGCCAGGCTCGGCTATGCCCGTTTTATCGCACTGCAGTTGATCGTCGCCTCGATCGCATGTTTTGCCCTGGCGTTGATCGATATCGGAACGTTCCTGACTGACCAGTCCTACCTGCTCGATGTCATCAGAAATGCGAATTATACGATGCATACGGCCGAGACGATCAGTGGCTTCAAACGCATCGTCGGTTCGTTCCCCGAAGCAAGCACTTATGGCGCGGTCGCATTGGCCTATTTTTCCTTCACGCTCATGCTTTGGCTGGAGCGCGTCCAAAGCCGCATGGCGGGACTTGCAACGCTTTTCATCGGCCCGACGATCGTCCTTTGCACATCGACAACCGCCTATATCGCCGGCATCTTCATTGTCTGCATGTTCGTGCTGTATTGCTTGAAGCGACTGATCGGCGGCCCGGCCACCACCCCGCACGTGACACTCCTGGTGATCACGCTGTTCTTGATTCCCTGCGCCATCGTCGCGCTCAGCCTTGTCCCCGATGCGTGGGATTCCATCGCCGGCCTGGTGAACACCACCTTGTCGGACAAGCTTCAATCGCAATCCGGCGAAGAGCGCACTGCCTGGAACACGCTGGCATTGATCGCATTCGTCGATACTGCCACCTTCGGCGCCGGACTCGGCACGGTTCGAGCCTCGAGCTTCATCGCTGCATTGCTTTCCAATGTCGGATTGACCGGCACTCTTCTCTTCGCCGCATTCCTGTACAGCCTCGTCAGAGCCTCCGGCCGGCATAGGTCAGGCGATCGGGAGATGCACGCGATCGGAAACGCGGCGGTGATGGCATCCATCGCCCAGGTCGCCTCGGCGGCGATATCGGGAAGCGGCACCGATCTCGGTTTGCTGTTCAGCACCACGGCCGGTCTGGCGGCCGGCTGCCTGGCGGCAACCAATACCTCGCCATGCCGCGCGACCCGATCGCTTGCCAACCGGACTCCACTGGAGACATCGACATCTCTGATGAGAGCGCCGATGTTCTCAACACGATGACGCCCGCTGTGGAGCTCCGCCATGGCGTAGCATGGCAATCYCATCAAGCCGTTGGCGCGCCGGCACGGGGCCGAAGCCGGCCGGCCACACCGCATCTTTCAAGAATCGCCTGTAAAAACAACCTGGCCAACGAACGCCGTCCCGCAAGGCCATCCGCAGAGGGCTATGCGGCGGATTCTATGTCGATATTAGCCTTGCGGGCGCTCACGGGTGGTCGCGACGCTATCTGCAGCGGAATTGTTTTCCCGCAGCCTGGCACTGCGTCGCAAAAACCCCGAGAGGAACACGCCCGCCAGATAGCCGATTTCCATAAGCGAGAGAATGGCGACACCAAAGAGGATTGCCGCAATCACCGAAGACCCGTCGGCGAAAGCCACACTGCCGAAGCCGATTGCCACGAGAAATGCAAAAATTGCGAAAGCCCAGGCGCGGATGGAAGCCCCGGCAGCGATCGAAATGACGGCTGCCACAAGTATGGTGATCAACATGACAATCCCCCTCCCCTCCGCATTCACCAAACGTCCCGGCATCAATCGTCGTACCGCGAAACGATATGTCGAAACACAGCCTTATGACAGACAAGGCATTCTTCACAATGAATACCTCAACAATGAAACACACAAAAGCCGCCGTCAGCGAGACACCGATTCAGCACCAGTTGGACTGGATGTCGGCAATATATACTGAACAGGGCCTTCATATGACAGAGCTGTCGGCTCAATTCACAACTGTTCCCTCGCCTCGCAAAGACAATGCCGATTCAATCGTATTGCGCACAATCGGAAGGGTGATGACATGAACAATCAGTGCGTCGTCTACGTCACGGATGTCGAGTATTCATTTCCGACCATTCTCTCGGCGCTTCAGGCTCGCAAATTCGCAAGCCCCGCGACCGATGTCTGCGTCCTCATGTCGGAACATCTCGACAATTTCGAGGAGCTGAAAGGCCTGCTCGCAACGAACGGGGTCATATTGATCGATGCGACTGAGGCGCTGCAGGACTCGCTCGGCAAGCTCGACAGTTCGCATTTCCAAGGGCGCATCAGCGTCAGCACGATGGCCAAGCTGGTCCTTTGCGAGATCCTGCCTGCCCATTATACCCAGATCATCTACCTCGATGGGGATACCCAGATCGTCAGCGATCTGGGTGCTTTCGAAAGTACAACTGTGCCCGAAGGCAGGTTTTTCGCGGCGCGCGATTACACGGCGATCCATGACTTCCTCGACACAGGAAAGGACAGCCACTATTTCAATGCAGGGGTCCTGAAATTCCATCGCCACGGCTGGATCGGACAGGAGGCGCTTGAGCTTTTTGCTAGAAATCCCGAGGCCTGCGAGGGCAAACATGATCAGGGCGCTTTGAATTATGTCTGCGGTTCATCGCTCATCCTCGTATCGAACCGGTGGAACTTCCCCAAACAGTTCCTTCATCTGGTGACCATGTCCTCCTTGTCGATCGTCCATTATATGGCGCATCCGAAGCCATGGCACGGAACCTTCTTTCCATGGACCGATAAAGAAAGCCAAGTGTACGTCGACCTGCGCAAAGCACATCCGATTTACAACTCGCTGTATCGCGGAATAAGCTTCGACCGTAAGATGCTGTATAAATATCGATCKATACGGGCGCGCATCGAACACGCGATTGAGAAAAACGAATCCAATCTTCGGGTTCAGAGCCTGCTGGTTGGCGATTATGCCGTATGATGATGTATTGCTGGTCCGACCTGAATGTTCGCGAAACTGAACTTAGCGTCGCCGGTCGAGCCGTGGATTTGCAGACGGAAGCGCAAGTATTCATCCATTCATTCCAGGAATGGATAATGTTCAGGACAGAATATGAGTTATAGGGCTTCCGCCGCCAGTATCTCGCATTATGTGAAAGCCCGCCTGCGCCGGTCGCTCAAGGCTCGGCAGGTTCGCTATGACCTGCTGCGCAGCGGGCTCAAGCAGGCGCGTCACGTCGTCATCTGCGTCATCCGCGACGAAGGGCACCGCCTGGCCTTCTTCCTGCAGTATTATCGTGATCTCGGCTTCGAGCACTTCATCTGCATCGACAACGGCTCGAACGACGGCACGGCCGAGTTGCTGTCCAGCTTCGACGACGTCTCCCTTCTTTCAGCTCATGGGTCCTACAAGGCGGCGAGATTCGGAAACGACTGGATCAACGAAGTCATCAACCGGCACTGCCGGGAGAAGTGGGTCCTGTACGTTGATGCAGATGAATTTCTGGTTTATCCCCATTGCGACACCCGGCCGATCGATCAATTGACCGCCTATATCGAATCCATGGGCGGCCACTCGCTCCGCTCGGTCATGATCGACATGTATAGCCCGCATCCCGTTCTCGAGAACATCTGCGAGCCCGGTCGCAACCCGCTCGAGGTCTGCAATCTCTTCGACCGATCCGGCTACGTCGCGCATTTCGACAAAMGCGACCGAACAATATGGATCAAGGGTGGCGTTCGCGGGCGGGTCTACTTCCACGACCGGCTGTGGGACGGCCCCGCGCTCAACAAGATACCTCTCGTCTATGTGGCGGGTGAACGTCTGTTTCTCAAATCATCGCACCAGGTCTGGCCGCTCTCGCTGAATTTGGGCGACATGCGCGGAGCGCTCGGCGTATCCGGCGCCCTTCTGCATTTCAAGTTTCTGTCGACCTTCGTGCACAAGGTTGCCGATGCGGCACACCGGTCCCAACATACGGAAGAATACACCGTATACTCCTCAGGCAAGGACATGGATGACTTCGTCCATGACGATACGGGGACCTACCGAAGCTGGAAGGACCTGTCCGATCACGGGCTCATACAGGGTGAAGGCTGGAAATACTGGAGGAATGCTTCCGAGACCGAAGTCTAAGGCAAGTCGCCCAAAAATGCGCAGCGGTTTTGGGACGACGCGCATGAAGACAAGAGCCAACACGTCAACCCGAGCTTTCAGCCTGCATCGTCTGACTATCAAATCCCCATCAAACACAAAACCCGCCGGCGGCGGGTTCTGTTGAGGCTTCTGCCGTTCCGTTTATTTTATCGAAGCGCCGCCTCAAACGAGAGACGTCACACCCTCGGCGTAAGCTTCTAGCGCCTTCCGGTTGAGAATGCGGATTTTGCCCTGTGTCCCGTCGACCACTTTGCTCTCGCGCAAACGCCGCAGGCACTGGTTGACCTTCTCACGCGACGCCGGCAGCGTTGCGGCTAGGTCATGTTGGGAGATGATCAGCTCATCGCCGCTATTCTCCGCATCCATTCTGTACAGGGCAGAAAGACGCAGCAGCGTCCGGGCCACTCTCTGCCTTAGACTCGATCCGGCATTGGCAATGATCCGCAGTTCGAGTTCGGAAACACGCGCCAGCGCCTTTGACAGGATCTTCACCTGAAATTGCGGATCGTTCGCACACAAGTCGCGCAGTAACCGACCGTCGAAGTAATGGAGTTCGCAGTCCGAGGAGGCCCGATATTCCAAACTGAGAGACTGCTTGCGCAGCACCTCCAATTCGCCGATCAAGCCACCTTTAGGAATGATTTCGACGATGAACTCTCGTCCATCGGCAAGCGGGGTGCTTGCACTCACCATTCCGCGCTGCACGCGGGCGAACATGTCGATGAGAACACCGGCGCTGGCAATAAGCTCACCGCGACGAAACTTTCGAACACTCGAGCGGCAAAACGGGAACTCGTGATCCAAATCCCCCCGGTCGCCGTAAACAATACCTACAGTCCCGAAAGTAATCGCTTCGCCAATTCGCGCCGCGCTTCCTCTAGTCCTGTCGTCTCTGATGCTAATCGCCCCATCCATAAGTGCAACTCCACGCAGACTAATTGACTTACTATCTCGAGAGACATTCGTAATAAGTTGAATTAGAAAGTCAAACAATAATAAAATAAAAATCTCGTGTTTAAACTATACATAATTATGACGACTCCTCACATTTATATATAATAAAATTCATATTGAATTCTATCACAAGAAAATCCTTGAAGCTGCGCGACGGTTTTTATACAATTTATGACAATTGCCTACCTGTAGAATAAGTTAACAACTATAAGAGTAATATAAGAATATAAAATAAATATGAATGGCGCCTCCGTTATATATTTCAATAACAAAGGTAATATTTTAAATAGTCAAAAGAATTTCTTCAGAGTATAAGGAATTTATTGAAGATTATGACCTCGGTCACAGACATCAAACTTGCATTAAAACAAGCTTTGGCTGTGATTTCTGGGGTTTGTCTAACGGAGACGCGGATGGCGGGAAAAAATCAGGGCGTCAACCCGACCAAACCTTGGCGGGATTTCGCCAGGGCTCGACAGGAAAGGCGTCCATTCAATTCGTCACAATCCCATAGGATCAGCAGAATTCTGAAGCGTGCATTTGACATCATCATTGCGGCAAGTGTCCTATTCCTTCTGTCGCCGCTCCTTCTGTCGGTGGCAGTCATCATAACGCTAAGTGATCGGGGGCCTGTATTCAATTCCCATCGTCGGCTCGGTCATAAGGGAAAAGAGTTTGGTTGCCTCGAGTTTCGTACGACAAGAGCCGACGCAACGGCCAAAGCACAGGTCACTGTCGTCGGCGATATTTTGAGACGATCGAGCCTCGCCAAGCTTCCGCAATTTATCAACCTGTTGCTGGGTCAAATGAGCCTCGTCGGGCCCCGCGCCATTAGCAAAGAAGAGCTGCCACATTACGGTGAACATGCTTACGCCTACATGGCCGTCCGTCCCGGCCTGACTGGCCATTGGCAGACCAGCGGGCGCAATGACGTCAGCTACCAGAATAGAGTTTCCCTCGACGTCGAGTATTTGTCCAAATGGACGCTGGCGTTGGATTTCGTGATCATGGCAAAGACGCTCTCCGCCCTGCTTTCCCGGCACGCCTTACTGCCCAGGGTGGATTCCTAAAGCGCGTCGCAATCTTTCAGCTTCGCGCCTCGCTTGGCCGAGCATCCGGCGGCCTCGGTCATGTCATTACCCATGAGGACGTTTGCCCGTGACATGGGAGCGCTCCGTGATGGAGTTCTTTTTCCGGCGCTTTTGAATATGCCACAAGGAGAAGGCAAATAGACCCACCAGATAGCATATCTCCATCAATACAAGCACTTCGACACAGGAAACGACCGCCTCCGTCAAGGAGGTACCTTTCAGCAGGATCACGCCGCCCAAGGCCGTGACCACCAGAAATGCAAAAATTGCAAAGGCCGAGGCGCGAATGGTCGCTCCGGCAGCGATGGAGACGGCAACCACGACGAGCGTGCTCTTCAGCATTATTCTGATCCTCTCTTCACACCTCCTTCAAGCCACCGCCAGCCCTCAATGACATGACAAAACCCAAAGTCGAAACGAAGTCCGATCAAAGTATTTTATCTATTACGGTTAAAATATTGCTAATATCCGCCCAGCAAGTCGATTGAACCACGTCGGATAATATTCGACTATTCACCCAGCAGGGCCGCTCTACCGATTAAACCCAAGAAATCCTTGGATATTGCAGTCAGAAAGATTTAGGCACCGGCGGCTTATACAGGAGCCGGCAATGCAGCTCCGGCGTTCTCTCGCCGAACTGAACGTTCACTGGTTGTGTTCCTGAAAAGATGAATTTGGCCATAGGCTTACGCTCGAGCGCATGTGCGCTGGCAACGATCGGGCTTACGCTCGTCCGGCAAGCGCGGCGGCATCAGGGTTGAGCAACAGCCTACGCAAAACTCGGCTCCTACGATGGACCCGGATTGTTCATCTGAGGTGATCGGCGCGCAACAACGAAACAGGGCCCGCCGCTATGACGAGCCCTGCTGATGTCCTTGCCGGTTGAACACCTGCAATGAATTGCCGGCATCGAGGCCGGTGTCGACAAGCCTATTTCGAGACCGCGCCGGCCAATTGCCGTTTTGCGACGCGTTGGAGACTGAGGTTTTCCAGCCAGGTGACTTGTTTCCTCAATTTCAACGCCGGCTTTTCGATGAATCTCCACGAGAAGGCGGCAAAGCAAGTGGCAATGATGCTGCAGACAATGCCGTTCAGCCACCAGTTATGCGCCCAAGGCCCGAGCGCTACGAACGCCTGCTGGATCGGATAGCCATAGAGGAAGACGCCGTAGGAGTAGTCGGCTCCACGCAGGACGCCAAGCTTGCGGGGCGAGGTGAGACCAAGGAAGACCGTGACATATCCCATGGCCGGAATGGCAACAAAGTCCCCAAAGGAGGTGAACCAATAGGCCCACAGTATGAATGCCACCGAGGCGAGGAAAATTCGGATATCCCAAAGAACCTTGTCCTTGTAGAGATAGAAGGTCACCCCCACAAGAAAAGCACAAATGAGCAGATTGCCCGACGCGGTCGTCGGCATATTCGCCCAATCACTTTCATGTTTCCAATATCTTGCGATACCGAAGCTTATGATCAAGGCCGGCGTTGCGATAAGGGCAATCACCCGCCGCCTGACCACGCCCAGCAAGAAGAGGGCGGCGATCACCGCATAGCACTCAAGCTCGAAGGGCACCGTCCAGAGCTGTCCGTTCACCATCGCGGCATCAGGATTATCCAGGAATACCCCGGGAAGATTGAAGTGAATGTGCCCTGTGACATTCATCAGATATGTAAAGAACTGAGGATCGGTGAAATAGTCACGCAGGTCATACTCTGTATAGATCGCTCCGAGTATAAAGGCAGCCAGCAATACCTCAACCGCAAGAGCAGGGTAGATCCGGATAAATCGGTTACCGAGAAAGGAGATCAATGTCTTCGATCGTTCAAGACTGCCAGCCACCAGGAACCCGCTCAGGACAAAGAACATGGGCAGCACTGACTTGATAACAGGGCGGAAGGGTGACTCCCAGAGAAACAGGTCATCGCCGTACGTGACGCGGGCTGTATGTATCCAAAGCACTGAAAAGGCTAAGAGTAATCGCATATAATCGAATCCTGTCGGTCGCCCGTTCGCTTGATCAAGCTTTTCGCCGAGAAACATCTGTGCCCCTTTCAGAAGTATTAACTCGATTTGGATGGCAAGCCGTCGTAGCAGAGCGGCGACCGCATCATTGCCGGATGGGGGCCGTGTGTCAGTGACCACAGGTACATCAGCTAAAAATTGAACGAGAGCGCCCCTCTCGCGAAGATGCGTATTTGACCATCAACCCATGGCCCTGTGCTTCCCGAGGTGCCCTGCGACGGTCGGAGTTGGAATCCAGGTGATCGGGCAGCGGATTGGATGAGGAGACTATGAATTTTCTGGCCACCCTGTTTTGTCTTGTTCTCGCCTTTATCGGATTGGGGCTGATCGGAGGCGGCGCCTGGCTGTTGCGCCTCGGCGGCTCGCCCTATTACGCGATCGTTGGGCTTGCTTATGTGGTTGGCGCGTTTCTGCTGTGGCGGCGGAAGATATCAGGTAGCCTCATCGTCCTGCTTGTCGCCGTTTTCACCCTTCCCTGGGCGTTATGGGAGTCGGGTCTCAATTTTTGGGCACTTTTTGCCCGCTTGATGTCCCCCATCGCGCTGGCGGGCTTTGCGCTTTTTTTTGCGCCGTCACTTTCCCCGACCGCCAACCGGAAGCTCTTTTATGGCGGCGCCTTGGTCACGGCGATCCTGTTCGTCGCCGGTTTCGGCCTGAGCGTCGTGYCGCACGGCGTTATCCGCCCCTCCGCCGACATCACCGCCTACAAGACCGCCAAGGGCGACAACGCTCCCTCCGATTGGACATCCTATGGCCGCACCACCGCAGGAGATCGTTACTCCCCATTCGATCAGATCAACCGCGGCAATGTGTCCAAGCTTGATCTTGCCTGGACATATCGCACCGGGAAAAGCGATGGCGCCGATCAGAACACGCCTCTGCAGATCGGCGATACGGTCTACACCTGCACACCGACAGATGTAATCGCAGCGCTCGATGCCGATACCGGCAAACCCCGCTGGACCTTCGATCCCAAGGCGACGGCGCCTTACTGGCAACGCTGCCGCGGTCTCGGTTACTACAAGATGCCAAAGGAAACCCCGTCCCCCGATGGTCTCTGTAACGAGCGTTTGGTGCAGACGACGATCGATGCCCGTCTCCTGGAGATCGACAGCAAGACCGGCGGTCTCTGCAAGAGCTTCGGAGACAATGGCATCGTCCAGCTTTCGCAGGGCATGGGCGAAGTCAAGACAGGCTATTATTTCCAGACATCGGCGCCGCTGATTGCCCGCAACCTGATCGTCGTCGGAGGCTGGGTCACAGACAACCAGGAGACCGGCGAACCCTCGGGCGTCATCCGCGCGTTCAACGTGGTCACCGGCGAACTCGAATGGGCATGGGATCTCGGCAATCCTGAGATCACCAAACTCCCGCCGGAGGGCCAGACCTATACGCGGGCCACACCCAACATGTGGACGACGGCCGCATTCGACGACAAGCTCGGCCTCATCTATGCGCCGCTCGGCAATACCACGCCGGATTATTACGGCGTCAATCGCCCTGGTTTCGCCGATCAGTACAACGCGACATTGGTGGCGCTCGATGTGACGACGGGTCGCGAGAAATGGAAATTCCAGACCGTGCATCACGATATCTGGGACTATGACCTGCCGGCCCAACCGGTCCTGATCGACCTGCCTGACGGCAACGGCGCCACCGTGCCTGCTCTGCTGCAGACCACCAAACGCGGGCAGCTTTTTCTCCTCGACCGCCGGACCGGCACACCGCTTGCCGAAGTTCAGGAGAAGCCGGTCCCGCAGGAAGGCGGCGCGCCGGACGAGAAACTCTCCCCGACGCAGCCCTACTCGGTCGGCATGCCGACAATCGGCGCGGAGCGCGTGACCGAGCAGACGGCCTGGGGCCTGACGATGTTCGATCAGCTGGCATGCCGCATCGCATTCCGCAAGATGCGCTACGACGGCGATTTCACCCCGATCGGCACACAGTATGCGATCCAGCAACCGGGAAATCTGGGCGGCCTCAATTGGGGAAGCGTATCGGTCGATCTGCCCAACAACCGGGTCTTCATGAACGATATCCGCGTGCCCAGTCTCTTTGCACTCATTCCGCGCGCCGAATACGTCGACTTTGCCCTGACCACAACCGCGCACGGCCCCTCCGCCCCCCAGCGTGGTACGCCTTACGCCATGGCCACCGAGATGTGGACATCGAGGCTTCGCGTTCCCTGCACACAACCACCCTTCGGCACCGTCACCGCAGTGGATCTGAATACGCGCAAGATCGCATGGCAGGTTCCGGCCGGCACAGCCGAAGAACTCGGGCCGTTCAAGATCAAAACCAAGCTGCCCATGCAGATGGGCCTGCCGAGCTACGCCGGCACTTCGGCGACCGCCGGCGGAATCGTCTTCTTCGCTGGCTTCCAGGACTATTATATCCGCGGCTATGATGCCGAGAACGGTACCGAACTCTGGAAATATCCCCTGCCGGTCGGTTCGAGCGCGACGCCCATGACCTATGTCTCACCGAAAACAGGCAAGCAATATGTCCTGATATCGGTTGGTGGCGCACCCTATTCGAAGGATGTCGGCGACTACGTCTTCGCCTTCTCTTTGAAGAACCGAGATTAGCGGGGGGGGGGCGTGATGGAGGAGCTTGGACCGAAAACCTCGCGAAGGCAGCGCGTATCGTGAGTATTCCGCTTGATACGAGACATCGATTCGGTTGCTGCGCGCTATTTCCAATCTCAGCTACGGTCATGGCGATAGCCGACAGGATCACCAGAGAGGACCGCGATGTCGTGTAAAACACGGGCCATCCCGGTCAGCCACGCCATCTGGCAAAATAGAGACAGGTTGGACATCGTCGCATCCTTCTCAAGCCCTTTCTTCAGTGAGCAGTATAGGCCCCATCCACTAGGTAGTGCCCTCCAGTGATGAAGCTGGCCTGCTCGGACAAAAGGAAACACACAAGAGCTGCGACCTCTTCCGGTTTTCCACGCCTGCCCATTGGTTGAAGCGATGCCATGCGTCGCGTACTCGCCGCCTCAAGATGCTCTGACAAAAGCGGCGTTTCAATCCAGCCGGGGCCGACGGCATTTATGCGGATACCCAATCTCGCATACTCCATCGCAGCGACTTTCGTCAGTCCAACAACCCCGTGCTTGGCCGCGGTGTATGCCGCCGCGGTGGGTAATCCAACGGTCCCGAGAGTGGAAGACATATTCACGATTGCACCGCCGCCCAGCTTCAGCATCGCGCCAATTTCGGACTTCATGCAATAGAAGACGCCGTTCAGATTGACGTTCATCACCTTGTGCCAATTGTCGAGCGGATAGTCTGCGACCGCTGCGCGCACCCCGTCGATTCCCGCATTATTGACCGCCAGATCCAAGCCGCCACATGTCTCGACGGTAAAATCGACAAGTCTCTGCACACTTTCACTGTCACTGACATCGACGACAAATTCACGGGCGCGGCCTCCCTCTGATCTGATTGCGGCGGCAATCGTGTGTGCTGCCTTAGCATTGATATCGGCGACAACAACCTCGGCACCCTCCTCAGCGAGGTGTCGGGAAACGGCGGCACCAATTCCGGAACCTGCGCCCGTTACGATCGCGATTTTTCCTTCCAGGCAAAGCTTCATCGTCTCCGTCCTTGTTGATATGCTAATATTCGATCGGCGCGATTATTGATGCAAGGGGTTTCACGGATAAATAGAAGGGCATGGTATTGCGCAGCTTCGGATGTTGCCAGTGTTGCGAACTCATCCTCCACAGAGTTGAGTGTCTTTATCAAAAGATGTCGCAATCTAATTTGGAATGAACGGGCTAATTTGGAATGAACGGGATCGACGGAGTTACTTGGCAGGTGGAAATGGACAAACAGCATATTACACGCCGGGGGCTCGTGCTGGGGAGCCTGGCTCTAATGCTTTCTGGATGTACTTCGGGCGATGGGCCGCCACTGGGCTACCGATTCGCGAGGGATCCGGATGCCGATCCCCGCTATCGACGACAGGAGGTCGCGTATACGGGGAGTGAACCGCCCGGAACTATCGTCGTCGATACGGCGAGCCGCTACCTTTACTTCGTGGAGGCAGACGGACTGGCGACTCGCTATGGCGTTGCCGTCGGTGAGGAAGGACTGAGTTTCAAGGGCGAGGCCACCATCGGCTATAAGGCAGAGTGGCCTTCGTGGAAGCCCACCAATGACATGATTCAGCGCAAGCCCCGGCTGGCCAAGTATGCCGATGGAGTACCGGGAGGACCGCTCAACCCTCTCGGTGCAGCGGCCCTCTACCTCTACCAGGGCGGACAAGATACCCTGTTCCGGTTGCACGGAACGAATGCCCCCTGGTCGATAGGCCGTGCCGTTTCGAATGGGTGTATTCGCCTGACGAACGCAAACATCGTCGACCTCTACTCCCGTGCACGCGTAGGCACGCGCGTGGTTGTCATCTGATGGTGTTTACCATTTGAAATCGCGGGGTTGGCCATAGCAATATGTATCTGCTAATGTAGATTCGTTGCATGTTGCATCATGTCTGCCCTATCTAGGGTACTGATTGTCGCTAAACTTTAAGGTGTAGCCTGAAAAGCTATGCCATGATGAGGAGAGGACTTCCTGATGAGCAGAATTCTAATTGTAATCGTTGCGATGTTTGCGGTGGCCAATCTGAGTGCTTGCGGGTCGATTGGCAAAGGCAAGGGGAAGGCCCCACCGCCGGCAGAAGCAGTCTACAAGTAGCATATCGCGTTTGATTCTTAGGAAGGGTCCCCTAGACCCTTCCTCTTCTTACATAAACCGCCAAGCTGCGCTCCTTGGTAACTCAAAGCGCAAGAGTGGCATTTTTATATGCTGACTTCGGGCTCGCATTCGTCAGGGCCTGCATATGGAGCTTAGTGATGGCGCTTGGAAGAGGCGGTGTGTCGCTAGTTGTTATGTTGGCGTTCGTGGCATCGTCATGCCAGACAGAAGACAAAAGGCCTTTACCGCATTATACATCCAACGGCAGAGGCGTAGCTCCGACCAATACGGCTGAAAACAAATCAAATAGGCATTTCATCGAATTCCGCTCACGCTATGCGCTGACCTACGGCCACACCTACGTCGTTTTTGGGCAGGCGGATAAAAACGGAAATATGATCAATCCCGAAGTTGCAGGGCTTGCCCCAGCTTCTCCCGATGCCGCGCAGTATGTAATAGGCCACTTCATACCGGTTCCGGCCACGACCGGAGCGACGGACGGTGACCTGGAAGAGCAGTACAGATCAGCAAGCTGGCGTGTGATGCTGAGTGATAATGAATATAACGACACAGTTGCGTATATACGCAAACTGCAGGCAACCTCTCGTCTCTGGGAGGCATCGGTATACAACTGCAATGCCTTTGTGGCGGATATCGCACGGCACATGGGTTATAAGGCGCCCAGCATTTGGCTAAGGCCGCAACAGTTCATTACAAACCTTCGGGAGATGAATACAGGTTGATTACCGGGCATCCAAGAAGGCAGATCGTGGAAAGGTTCTGGTGACTTGATTTGAACTTATCAGCAGCCGTCGTCGGCGAGGTCATCTGGGTTCTCGGAATTGTTGCATGGTGCATCATTCGATACCCATTTGAGCGTCGCGCAAAGCGAGTGCCGGTCGTCAGTAACCGCCGTACCGGTTCAGAGGCGGTCGGGCTTGCGGCAGCCCTCGCCGGACTTGCGATCGTGCCGGGATTTTACGTCGCGACCGGCATCCCTGAGGCAGCCGACTATACCGCCCATTTGTGGGCCATCGTGATCGGGACAATACTCTTCTGCGCCGCGATGTGGGTCTTTCGAAGAACCCACAAGCAATTAGGACGAAACTGGTCGATTACACTGGAGATCCGCCAGCAGCACGAATTGATRTGCGCTGGCCCGTACGCCCTTGTCCGCCATCCGATGTACACGTCGTTTCTTCTGATGGGGCTTTCACAAGCGTTTCTGCTGCCGAACTGGGTGGCAGGCATGGCGGGCCTGATCGGCTTCGCCGTTCTATTCTTCCTAAGGGTGGACAAGGAAGAACGTATGATGCTGGAAGTTTTCGGCCCTCAATATCAAGCGTATATGGCGAAGACCAAGCGCATCATCCCTTATCTTTATTAGAGGTGGCAAGATGAGAGGCCGAACGATCAAGCTCTCGGCATCGCGACGCCTTGTCGGAGATCTGATGAGATTCTCGATCGGGGTGCCGCGTGTAACGGTCCAGCGGCAAATGAACCTTCGGCCCCTCCTGGATGCAAGAGACGGAGCGGATGCCCGGCCGTCCTGGACAGTGCTTTTCTTGAAGGGATACGCTCTGCTCTCTCAAGAAATTCCTGAATTGCGGCGTGCTTATATCAAGTTTCCGTGGCCACAGCTCTATGAATATCCGGCCAGCGTGGCCTCCATTGCCCATGAGCGCGAGCATGACGGAGAGCGGGTCGTTCTGCTGAGCACCATCAAAGGTCCCGAGCAACGCTCAATCACTGAGCTGGAGACGCTGATCCGTGCGGCGAGGTCACTTCCGGTTCTGGAGATCAAGGAGTTTCGGCGCTCTCTGAAGCTTGCTCGCGCACCTGCCCCTGTGAGGTGGCTGCTCATGTGGCTCGGACTCAATATAGGACGGAAGCGAGCGCGCTATTTCGGCACCTTCCAACTGTCAGTCTATTCGGGTCTCGGAGCAGAGTCTCTCAACCCTCTCAGTCCGCTGACCACACTTTTCAACTACGGCCCGATCGGCGAGGATGGATCGGTTACTGTCCGCATTCACTACGACCACAGGGTTATGGATGGAGCGAATGTGGCACGGGCATTGGAACGATTCGAAAGGATCTTGAACGGCGAAGTCACCGACGAAGTAAAAAGCCTCGTCCAGAGGGCAGCCACGACCATCATACCGTCGGTAGGAACATCGAAGTGACCCCACACGACGAGTTCCGTTCGGCTGTCGTCGTGGTTGGCGGTTCCCGCGGCATTGGACGAGCAATCGCAAAGGTTGCCGCACGCGACCGCAACGTCGTCGTGCTCATCGCACGCTCGCCTGAAGGCCTCACCGCTGCGGCAGCCGACGTACAGCAGGCCGGCGGTGAGGCCTTCACGCTGGAGCTGGATCTGCTTGCAGCCGACGCGTCCGAGCGTCTCGAGGCTTTTCTGACCGCCAATGATTTGGTCTGTGGCGTGCTGGTCAACAGTGCCGGGTATGGCCTCAGAGGCGCAGCAACATTACTCCCCCTCAACGATCAGCTTGGAATCGTCGATCTCAATATACGCGCCCTGACGGATTTGACCCTTCGCTTCCTGCCCGGAATGCTTGCGCGCGGACGCGGCGGCGTGATCAATCTCGGCTCCATAGCCGGTTTGTTTCCCGGGCCGTATATGGCGTTGTACTACGCAAGCAAGGGTTTCGTGCACTCTTTTTCGGACGCGCTCCATCAGGAAGTGCGCCGCTTTGGCGTTACGGTGACATGTGTCGCGCCCGGACCGGTGTCCACCGAATTCCTCGAAAAGGCCGGCGCGAACCGGGCGGCTCTCTTCAAGATATTGCCCAAGCTGGACGCTGAATATGTCGCAGAGCGGGCCTGGAGCGGTTTCAACTCCGGCCGTCGCCGCGTTGTGCCCGGCATTTCAGCCAAGTTGCTTACTCTTGTCGCATTCTTGCCGACCGCAGCTATCCTCCCCCTGATCGGTCGCCTGCAGCGCAGAAGCAAAGATCCATAACCTTGCGGCTCAGGAAATAACCTCCAGGTATGTTGCCATAGCCGGTCTCCGGCATGGTGCAAGCCGATTCCGAGCCCGCAACGGACGAAGAGGCTGCACAACGGATGCCCATTCCGATCGTCCTCCAACTTGTCGAGAAACGCGTGATCGGCGAGACACCCGCCATCGGCCGGGGGCGTTGCAGGTGCGTGGCCTCATCGCCAGCATCGTGGCCCCCCAAGAAGTTCTCGATCTGATGACCCGGCACTATCTTGCCGAGGTGCGGAACGATCTCGAGGAAAGACTGGCCTCAGGAAACTAGCCCGACAGGATACAACCGTCTATCGTGACCACCGGGCGATGATGTCGTCGGTATTTGCCAGCGCCTTGCGGACTGCGTTACGCGCCATGTTCGGTCGCTGCAATCGAATGCTTTTCTCAATATTTTCATGAAGTTTCAGCGCATATCGCAGGTTGTCTTCCTCCCGCGTGACATGGGCGAAGAGGTGGTTCAGCGCCGATTCGATCAAGACGCCGAGCGGCACCAACAGATCATTTCCCGAGGCACGCAAGATCGCGATGTGAAATCGCGCATCTGATTCTGTTCGCTGCTGGAGCGATGTCGCCTGATCCATGTCATTCAGGGCCTGACTGATCGCRTTCATTTGCTCGTCAGTTCGGCGCTCCGCAGCAAGCGCAGTCGCTTCCGGCTCGATCATATGCCTGAGTTCTTGCACGGCCCTCAGAAAGGATTCGCGATCAGGAGATGCGGCATACCAGCCCAAGACATCTCGATCCAGCAGGTTCCAACGTTCCTTGGGTTCGACCCAACTGCCGATTTTCGGGCGGGAAGAAAGCAGGCCCTTGGCCATCAACATCTTGATCGCTTCACGCACCGCTGATCGGCTGACGTCAAAGACTTCCGACCATTTTGCCTCATTTGGCAGGATTGTGCCCGGCGGATAGTCGCCGCGCACGATTCGCAGACCGATCTCGCCTGCCAAGGACACATGAACACTCGCCCCAGTCATGCGGGGAGAATTTGGGCGCCTTATGGTGGTCGAGCGCTCAACCATCTCCACCTCGACCGCAGCCGTTGGCTTTCCCGATTTTTTGTCAGGCATTTATTTCTACTGCCTCAGCATTCTTTCGACTGTCTGCACGTATGATCAAAACAATCGTAATAACGAGGAAGTCGCCTGCGATTGACGCCGGCACAAAGCGCGGAATTCAGGGCGCGTCAAGCCCTGCGGATCTCTCGATCCGTCTCGTGAGGACAGTCGGCGCACCCTTGAACCGGGTGCGCCAAACCGTGAAGCTACTTTTGAATGCAGGTGTCGACTGTATCCTTTGTGCACTCATCGAGCCCGGTGAAGACCGGGTCTTCGACCGGCTTGCCGGCAATCAGATCCATCATCACCGACGGTGCCTTGTAGCCCATCTCGAATGGCCGCTGGCCGACGAGCGCAGTCACGAGGCCTTCCTTTGCAATAGCAACCTCGTCGCCGATCGTGTCAGCCGCACCAATGACGAAATCGTTGCTGGCGATCTTCTCGGCCATTGGCTTGAACAGGTCGCGATAGGGTTGCGGCGCACCGAACAATGGCCAGCCACCCATAATGCCGAATGCGTCCATGTCGGGATTGGCCGCGAGAATATCGGTCATTGCCTGAACACCCGCGGCACCGTTGTCATTGGTGAACACCGGGCAGCCGGCAACCTCAGTCCAACCACCCTCGCCTTTCAGCGCGGTCAAGCCCTTCTGGCCAGTGAGCGTGTCGCGCATGCCTTGTGCGCGGCGTAGAATATTGTCTGCGCCCGGATTGCCTTCGATCGTGCAGATCTTACCGCCCTTCGGCTTGGCCTTCTTGATGTACTCCCCGATGCGGGCGCCCATCAGATAATTGTCCGTGCCAAGATAGGTCTTGCGCAAGGCTGCATCCTCGGCGGCAAGATCGGCGTCGAGCGTCATCACCGGTACCGTTGGATTGGCCGTCTTCAGGGTCTGGGCGATGAGCTTTGCATTTGACGGCGAAATTGCGATTGCTGCCGTGTCTGCCTTGCCCAACATATCCTGAACGATCTGCGCTTCGCCGGCTTCATCGGATGTCGATGCCGGACCGGTGTAGAAGCACTCGTATTCCGCCGTGGGGTTCTCCTTGTTCCATTTCTGGCAACCTTGATTGATTGCTTCGAAGAACGGATTGTCGAGGCCCTTGACGACGATGACGAGTTGCTTCTTGGCCAAGGCCTGCCCGGCGGTGAGTGCTAAGACTGCGGCTGTAAGTAGTAATGCCTTCCTCATAGTTTCCTCCCTTGAAACAGACGGACACCGCGTGCCCGCCACACGAAATCAACCCGGATACCAGACGATGCGAGGCTCCTCCTTCGAACGCTCGTATTGCCAGGCTGAGTCGATAAGCATTTCGAGATCGTAGTTTGGCCGCCAATCCAGCAGGTATTTCGCCTTGCTGTTGTCCATCCAATTGGAGTGGAAGCGGCTTGGTATGTCGATGGAGCCGAGATTGCGCGTGCGCAGGAGATAGGCGGCGACTTCAGCATAGTCGACTGGTCGATCCATGCAGATATTGAAGAGTTGCCGCTCCGCCCGCGGGTTATCGATCGCTGCCAGTATTGCCGATACAAGGTCGTCGACATGCACGAAGTTGCGTTTCAGCGGACGCCCGTCGGCATCGAGCAGCAGCGGCACCGTACCCATCGCTGCATAACGCCGCGCCGCGTCTTCGGGAACGAGCGTCTTCCAGTCCGGACCGCCAAAGATATCGTCTCCAAAAGACAGCGAATACTTGAAATCGTCCTTTTCCATGATCCAGGGCGCGCGCAGACAACAGCCATTGAGGCCGTATTGAATGCCAAACTGCTCCAGCATGACCTCTTCCAGGACTTTGGAGAGCGCATAGCTTCCCGGATAGGCACAATGGCGGGCGTTCTCGGTGATCGGGCCGTCGTGGCGATAGTGGAAATGTCCCACACCCGCATCACCACCGATCAGGATGAACTGGCATGCCGTGACGCTCGTACGGAACTCCTCGAGCAGCCAAAAGAGACCTTTGACCGTGACATCCATGACGTCGCTTGGCGTTTCCTTGCATGTGGCGAGATGCACGACATGGGTAACGTCATCCAGCGCCGCTGCCACGACATCGCGATCGGCGATCGAGCCTTGGAAAACGTCGACACGTTCGGTCGCCTCGTACAAACGATTATGACAAAGCGCACGAATACGGGCTTTGGAAAATCTCGGATCGTCAAGCAGCCCAGCAATGAAGCGCCGCCCGACCTTGCCCGTCGCACCGGTAACAAGGATTAGCATGCTCTTTCTCCCCCATTGATAGCTAATATCCGGGCGCCACTCTCGTCAAATGATATTTGTCTGACAAAACAGATTTTTGCGACAATAAGGTCAATGGCCGGGACAATGAGTTGACGCTGTCGCAGGGTTTTGCGTAAATGCTCCCAATCGTTTTTCCTGGGAGGATATTGGAAAGGCGAACTCGCCGAAGCCTTGCGTCGAAGACAAGCAGGGTTCGGGGCGATGGATGGCCCGCAGGTTTTGGGAGGCGCGGAGGCTGGTGGCGGTACTTGAGCTCAGCAATATTTCCAAACATTTCGGTGCCATCCAGGCAGTCAACGATGTTTCGTTTTCGCTCGAAGCGGGGCAGGTTGTCGGCCTCATGGGCGACAACGGCGCTGGTAAATCCACACTGGTGAAGATGATTGCCGGCAACTTTCGACCGAGCCATGGAACCATGCGGCTCGACGGCGCCGATCTCGTGCTTCATCAGCCGAAGGAAGCGCGCCTGCATGGCATTGAGATCGTTCACCAGGATTTGGCGCTTTGCAACAATCTGACGGCGGCAGCGAACGTGTTCCTCGGCCGAGAATTGCGCCGCGGGGTATGGCCTCTTCGCATCCTCGACCACAAGAGCATGTACAAGCGCGCCGCCGAGATATTTCGCGAGCTCAAATCCGAAACGCGGGCGCGCGATCTCGTCAAGCAAATGTCAGGTGGCCAGCGGCAAGCGGTGGCGATCGGCCGCACGATGCTGTCTGAAGCCAAAATCGTATTGATGGACGAGCCGACAGCAGCCATTTCCGTGCGCCAGGTGGCTGAGGTTCTGAACCTGATCCGCCAATTGCGGGACCGGGGCATTGTCGTTGTCCTGATCAGCCACCGCATGCCCGACGTCTTTTCGGTCGCCGACCGCGTGATCGTGATGCGGCGAGGCAGAAAAGTTGCCGACAAGCAGATTGCGGCAAGTTCGCCGGAGGAAGTGACGGGACTGATCACCGGCGCCATCGAACAGGTGTGATCGATGCTATCCGTTGCAACAGGAAGGAAGAAGGTCGACGATGGCGATTACACTTGACCAAACGATCGGACAGAAACAACGGAGCTGGCTTGCGACGATCATGGGCGGCCAGACATTCTGGGTGCTGATTGCAGTCATTCTCGCTTGCATTTTTCTATCGACGGCAACGGACTCCTTTGCGACGGCGAAGAACATCTACAACATCACCCGCAACGTCACTTTCGTCGCCATTATCGCGCTCGGCATGACGCTGGTCATCATTACCGGCGGCATCGATTTGTCCGTTGGCTCCGTGCTTTGCCTGTGCAGCATGGTGCTGGCGGTCGTCATGCATGCGGGATACAGTATTGAAGTCGGCATCGCCGCCTCAATCGGTACGGCTCTTCTGGTCGGCGCTTTCAACGGCGTATTGATTGCCTATCTCGGCTTCCCGCCTTTCGTCGTCACACTCGGCATGTTGTCGATTGCCCGCAGCCTTGCGATGGTTGCGTCAAACAACACGGTTGTTTTCCAGTTCGGGCCTGATCACGACAAGCTCTTGGCGCTGGGTGGCGGCGCCTGGGTTTTCGGCATCGCCAATCCAGTGCTTTATATGGTCGTGCTGGCACTCGTGACCGGTTTCGTGCTGCGCTGGACCAAGTTCGGCCGCTATGTTTTTGCGATTGGCGGCAATGAGCACGCCGCGACCCTGACGGGTGTTCCCGTGCCGAGGATCAAGGTGATCGTCTATATGATTTCTGCCTTGTCCGCGGGAGTGGCCGGCATCATTCAAACCGGCTGGCTCGGCGCCGTCACCACAAACATCGGCGCCGGGATGGAACTTCAGGTGATTGCCGCCGCGGTTATCGGCGGCGCCAATCTGGCCGGCGGCGTCGGCACTGCCTTTGGAGCGTTGGTCGGCGCCGCACTCATCGAGGTCATTCGTAACAGTCTTGGCCTGCTCGGCATCAACGCATTCTGGCAGGGTTGCTTTATCGGCGGGGCAATCGTGCTCGCCGTCCTTTTCGACCGACTTCGCAACTTACGACAGGGCGAGTAGACGAATCCGGCCCTTGAGAGACTTCTGCGGTTCGCGCCCGCCCCACGAGCGGCCGTACGTTCAAGCAGTCCGACCTCGTTCAGTCCGCTTTGTTGTCTGCCCGTTGCCCTTGAAAAAGTGCACCTTCGAGACATCGGCGGTGAGCCCTATTTGGATTCCCGCCTTCGCGTCATGACCGTCGTGCAGGACGAGGCAATCGTGCCCGTCCGGCAGCTTGACGTGGAGCAGCGTTACCGCCCCGGTATATTCACAAAGCCCGACGGTTCCGCGTAGCGTCCCGTCTCGAGGTTCCACGACCGTCAGATGCTCCGGCCTTATCCCCATGGTCTCGGCGGCGGCATCCATTGCCGTTGCGCCTGTCAGCAAAGGCGCGATATCTGCAGGGAGCAGATTCATTTTTGGGCTTCCGATGAACTGCGCCACGAAGGTATTTGCCGGCCGCTCGTATAGGTCCCGGGGGGAGCCGACCTGCTCGACGCGGCCGTCGCGCAGAACCACGATCTTGTCAGCGAGCGTCATCGCTTCGATCTGGTCGTGCGTTACATAGATCATCGTCGTGGAGAGCCGCTTGTGTAGAGCGGCAATTTCAGAACGCATGTGCACGCGCAACTCTGCATCGAGGTTCGACAGCGGTTCGTCGAACAGGAAGACATCAGGATTTCCGACGATGGCCCGGCCGATCGCGACGCGCTGCCGCTGACCGCCGGAAAGCTCGCGGGGGTAGCGGTCGAGCAATGCTTCGAGCTTCAGCGTGGCGCTTGCTTCATCGACGCGCTTCTGACGCTCCTGTGCCGGGACTTTGCGGACCTTCAGCCCGAAACCCATATTGTCGCGGACGGTCAGATGCGGATAGAGGGCATAGGATTGGAAGACCATGGCCACGCCGCGTTTCGAAGCCGGCACTTCGTTGACCACCCGGCCGCCAATCGCAAGTTCACCGCCGCTGAGATATTCCAGCCCCGAAATCAGCCGCAACAAGGTGGACTTACCGCAGCCCGACGGACCGACGAATACGACGAACTCGCCCGGATCGATCCTGAGATCGACGCCGCGGATGACCTCGACGGCGCCGAAACGTTTTTCGATGCCTTTAAGCGATACACTGCTCATGAACGAAAATTCCTCATCCCTTCACGCCTGATAGCGCAAAACTTTCGATGATCTGCCGCTGGGCGATCAGATAGACGATCAGGATCGGCACCACGGCAAGGCTGGTAGCGGCAAGCTGCAGGTTCCACAGCGGTAAGCCGTAGCTGTCGTTGAAGTTCGACAAGGCCAAAGGCAGCGTGAACATGTCGAGCGAGCTCAGAAAGATCAGCGGCTCCAGGAACAGGTTCCACGAGAACAGAAAGGTGATGATGGAAACCGCAGCCAGGGCCGGACGCGCCATCGGCAGCGCTATCTTCCACCAAACGCCGAAGCGTGAGAGCCCGTCCATCTTGCCGGCTTCTTCCAACTCCTTGGGGAGGGCCAGGAAATACTGGCGCATTAGGAACGTTGCCATCACCCCATGAGGGCCGAAGGTGGGCAGCAGAATCAGCGGCCAGTGAGTATCCACCAATCCAAACCAACGCATCAGGAAGAAGTTCGGAATGATCGTCACTTCCTCCGGCACCATGAGCGCCGAGATCAGAAAAAGCATCAGCAGCCCGGCACCGGCAAACCGCATGCGCGCCAGCGCATAGCCGGCCAGGGACGAGATGACGAGGGTGAGCGCCGTCACGACGATCGCGATGTAAAGCGAGTTGAAATACTGCCGCGCGAACGGCTGGTATGTGAACACTTCGACGAAATTCTGCCAGCGCCAGACGCGCGGAATAAGCGTCGGCGCACCGAATATCTCGGTCACGCTCTTGAAGCCGGCCGACACCATCCAAACGAATGGGAAAACAAAAGGAATGGCGGCGATCAGCAGTGCGATCGTCCAGCAGGCGCGGTAGAGGATCTGGATTTGGCGCTGGGTCACTCCGATCCCTTTCTCCGCAGCATCACCTGAACCAGGGTCAGCGCCATGATCATCACGAACATGATCATGGCGAGCGCCGAGGCATAGCCGACATTGAAGAACTTGAAGCCCTGCTGGTAGATGTAGAAGGCAAGCACCATTGTGCCGTTTTCCGGACCGCCACCGGTCATCTGATATATGTGATCGAAGACCTTGAAAGAGCCGATCGTCGTGATGACCATGATGACGAGCGTGGTCGGCGCCAGCAACGGCCAGGTGATCATGCTGAAGATCTGCCGGCGTGAGGCACCCTCCAGGCGCGCTGCCTCTTCATAGTCCCGCGGGATCGCCTGCAGCGCCGCAATGTAGAGGATCATGTTGAGGCCGACCATCTTGATGACGCGGGTGACGATGACCGCCGCCATGGCCCAGTTCGGTTCACGCAGCCAGTTTGGACCGGTGATCCCGACCAGCGCCAGCACCTGGTTGATGAAACCGCCTTCTCCCTGCAGCAGAAATTTCCAGACGATCGCCCAGGCGATGGCCGAGGTGATGACGGGAGCGAAAAACACCGTGCGAAAGAATACGACGCCAAAGAACGGCCGGGAAAGGGCAAGCGCCAAGGCGAGCGCGAGCGCCATGTTGAGCGGCACGAGACCGATCGCGAAAATAACCGAATTGCGTACCACAAGCCAAAAGTCAGGGTTTTCGAGGAGCGCATTCTGAAAATTGGCAAGGCCTACGAAGGTGGCCTGCTGGCTGAGCAGGTTCCATTCGGTCATTGAATAATAGACCACTGCGCAGAGCGGACCGAGGAAGAAGATGAGGAACCCGATGAAGGTGGGGCTGACGAACAGCCACGCCTCCGTCATCTCTCTCACCTTCAACGTCAGCCAGGTCTTTTGGCCGGTTCGAACGGAGTTATGAACGGTATCGGCCATCTTCGTTCTGATCAAAGCAGCGGCTGGATTGCTGCGCAGATGCCCTTGATGGCGGCATCGACATCGGCATCCGGCTTCCACAGAGCATCGACACGAGGCGCCATGGCGGCAAGGATCTGTGGCGCTTTTTCGTTAGCCGAGACCACCCGGCCCTTTTCTATAGCGGCAGCCACATTCTTCATCATCTCGGGCGGCACGAGCTTGTTGCCGTTGATGAATGCATCGGCCTGCAGAACGCTCTTGCGGGCGGGCGGGAAGAACTGCGCCATGGTGGCGACGTTTTCCTTGTTGGTCATATGCGCCACGAATTCTGCGGCGATTTCCGTATTCTTGCCTTGGGCGAACACAACAAGACCGGCCTGGCCGATAACGGGTGACTCACCGCCTGGGCCGGTGGGCAACGGTGCGATGCCCCACTTGAAGCCGGCTTCCGCCATCTTCGAAGCACGGGAAATCTGGTTGACCGTCATCGCCGAATTGCCGGAGAAATAGTCTCCTTGTTCGCCCGGCGGAACGATGGACTTGTCCTTGAAGACCATGTCATGCAGCTGCTTGACCGCCTTGACTGCCTCGGGCTTGTCGAAGCCGCATTCCTTGTTCGACCAGATATCGCCACCATAGGCGCGGATTGGCGGCAGAAGGGCATGGGTCATGCGAGAGGCATAGCCTTCGCCATCCTTGAACTCGAAGCCCCATTTGCCGGGATTGGCTTGCGCGAGCTTCTTGGAGACTTCCTGGAACTTGTCCATGTTCCATTCGCCCTTGGCGGCGAGCGTCAGCGGATCTTCGAGTCCCGCTTTGTCGAACATGTCCTTGTTGTAGTAGATCATGAAAGGCGAGGTGGAGAACGGAATGCCGTAGACTGTTTCGTCCTTCTGCCAGAGGCCCATGGCCGGCTTCGAGAAATCGTCGAAATCATAGCCTTCCGCCGCCTTGAGCGTCGGGCCGAGGTCAATCAGAAGATTGGCATTTTCGAAAGCCGGAGCGGCATCTTCCATCATCCAGCCTATGTCGGGAGCATTGCCGCCGGCGATCTGGAAGGTCAGTTTCTGCGTGTAGTCGTTGACTGGCACGGTCTCGAACTTCACGTTCACGTCGGGATGCGTGGCTTTGAAGCTCTCCGCAATGCCATTCAGCATCTTCAGATGAGCCTCGCTCCCGGTCCAGACCGTCATGCGGAGATCCGTCGCGAAGACGGCAGACGTCGATATGCACAATGTCAACGCGGATGCTGCGATACCTGCTAATACGGCCTTCATGGTTTCCTCCCTTTTTGGTCGTGGGCAAGCAGCCTTCGCCGAATGAATGCAAGCGGCATTCGCCCGGAGTTTGGCGGTAGGCTGCGGCGGTTGGTTCCGCCGCATGATCTCGAAAACCTTGCCGCAGGCCGCTCACCCGGCAGCGTGCGGAAGGCTCCCGGGCGCGTCTCCGATCGACCATCCTCCGTCGACCGGGATATTTGCACCCGTAATGTAGCTGGCAGCATCGCTGCACAAAAAAACAAACGCCCCCACCAGGTCCTGCGGCTGGCCCGGCCTGCCCATAGGGATCTTGGCGGCAACCGCTTTGCGGAACGCCGGGTCGCCGTAGCGCGCGGCATTGGCTTCGATCTCGATCGCACCCGGCGAAACCACATTCAGCGTGACGCCGCGATGGCCGGTTTCGCGCGCAATCGACCTGATCGCGGTCAACTGCGCCGCCTTGAGCGACGCATAAACAACCGTTTCCGCCCGCGGCCGCACCGCCATGATACTGCCTGTGGCGACGACCCTGCCCCAACCCCGCTCGGCCATCGGTGGAACCAGCTTTGCTGTCAGCATCAGCAGCGCCGAGAAATTCGATGCCACATGGGCGCTGACATGCGCCTCATCAAATTCCTGCCAGGGCCGCCGATGTTCGATGGCGGCATTGGCAATGAGGATATCGATCGGGCCGTGTGTTTTGAGCACTTCATCGGCAAAAGCCTGCGTCGCACGCCCGTCGGTGAAGTCTGCTTCCAGTACCGGCGCTGTGCCGCCGGTCGCCCGGGCCACCTCACGCGCGCCCGTCTCATTACCGAAATGATGCAGGATCAGTTCCGCTCCATGCTCCGCAAGGCCAAGCGCAACAGCCCGGCCGATGCCGGAACTGGCGCCGGTTACCAGCACCCGTCGGCCTTTCAGTGAGAAGCGCGCGGCGCTCATTGCTCGGCATCTTTCAACTTGTCGGCCACCTCGAGCGAGGCAATGTCGGCAGCTTCGAAATGCTCCCGAATTTTTTTCTCGGCGAGGTCGGCATCACCAACCGCAATTGCGTCGTAGATCGCCTTATGCCGGTCAATCGTTGCCCGCCAGTCAGCGTCGCTGCGATTGGCGCGACGTGAAAACAATTCCGACACTTCGCGCTGCACGGAACGCATGCTCTCCATGTGCACGCGGATCATGTAATTACCCGTCGTCACGGCAAGGCCAAGGTGAAACAGGATGTCGGCGGCGGTAAAGCCGGACGGCTCCTGCACAGAAGCAAGCATGCCCTCCAAGCCCTGCCGCATGATATCCAGACCTTCCGGATCACGACGTTCGGCGGCGAGCCGGGCAATTCCCGTCTCGACGACGCGGCGCATTTCATTGGCTTCGCGCAGCCGCTTGAGACTGGAGCGGACCGCGTAGCCGTAGATTTTGTCCATCGATTCGCCGCTCAGCGCCTTGGCGCGGGCAACCTTGCCTTGTTGGGTGAAGATCAGCCCGGCTGCCGTCAGTTGGCGAAGCGCCTCGCGGGCGATCGGCTTCGAGACGCCGAACTCCCTGGCGATCTCCCCTTCGGGCGGCAACGRCTCGCCAGGCGAGATGCGCCCATCAAAGAGTGCGGCGGCAATCGCATCAGACACCCCATCCGCCAACCGCGAAGGGTTCGGCGGCTTGGCGGTGAAAACGGGTTTCCTTTCGGGAATTTCGCTCATCTCGGTCCTCATATTCACAAAGCTAACATGCAGTTTCCAACTTAGCAACTAGGTTTATCAGTTGCCAAGTCGCCAACATCTAGCTAGGAATAACAGACACGCCCCAAAGCAGCGAGCAAAACCCGGAGCAACAAGCAAAACATTGGGAACGAAAGAGCCGATGGATTCCGTGCAACGTTCGACCGGACAGGCGATCCTCATTTCAGATGTCGTCGCCCATCCGCTCAGCCAGACGCTGCCCAAACCGACCGTCACGTCCTGGGGCACCTATCACAAGGTCTCGATGGTTCTCGTCGAGGTGCGCACAGATGCCGGCATCGTCGGCGTCGGTGAGGTTCTGGCCCGGTTTTCGCCCAAGGCCTATGCGGAACTGATCGAAACCTCTTTAGAGCCACGGCTGATCGGACAGGACGCACGCAACATCGGCGCGCTCTGGCAATCCATGCGGCGCTCGCTGTCAGGCCGCGCCGGCGGCATGCTGATCGAGGCGATCGCCGGCGTCGACATTGCGCTGTGGGACATCATGGGCAAGGCCGCGGGTATGCCGATCGCCAAGCTGCTTGGCGGCATCGGCCGGGAAACGATCGACGTCTATGCCGCCGCCGTAAACTGGGTCGACGATGCTGAGGCAGATCGGGAACTGGAGCGCTATATCGGCGAAGGATTCCCGCGCATCAAAGTCAAGATGGCCAATCCCGTCAGGGAAGCCTGCCGGCGCATCGAACGGCTGCGCAAACGCGCCGGCGACGATATCGAACTCTGTGTCGACGCCAACTGGGCCTATGATCTGGACCAGGCGATCGAGGTCGGCAGGGCACTTTCGGCCAACGGCTACTTCTGGTTCGAGGAGCCGTTGGCGCCGGAAAACGAGCAAGGCTACGAAGAACTTCGCAAACGCTGCGACGTGCCGCTCGCAGCCGGAGAGAGCAACTTTACCGCCGATCAGGCGCAGCGTCTTGTCGCCAACCGCACCCTTTCCATCCTGCAGCCAGATGTCGCCCGTGCCGGCGGCATATCCGAAACACGGCGCATGGCCGACTATGCCGCTCTCCATGATGTGGGCTACGCCCCGCATATCGGCATGTCCGGCATTATCTGCGAGACGGCCAGCGCGCATCTGGCCGCCGCCCTTCCGAATTTCCGGGTGATGGAATGCGAATGCGATCTTAGCCCCTTCAAGCGCGACCTGGCCGATCTGGCGCCCGGCTGCCTGCGCCAGAAGAATGGCCAGCTCGACGTGCCGACACGGCCGGGTCTCGGCATCGAAATCGATTGGGACGCCGTCAAACGGCTCCGCGTACAGTGAGGTCAACACCATAATGACGACATCAGCCCCCTCTTCCACAGCCGACATAATGGAAGCCATGAGGCTCGCCATGCTTCGCGCAGATCCGGCGCTCAGCCGTTTCGATCCTCTGCCGCGCATCCTGTCGTTTGACGATTTTTCGCGCGGGCATTGCGGCTGGTCACAGTTGGTCGGCAATTACGAGGACACACTCGACGTCATGCTGCCCGGTTTTGCCCAGCACTCGAGCGCCATGCTCTCAACTCTCGGGCATTGGGATGCAGGCTCCCACGGCGGCATGGATTCGTCCTATGCGCTCAAGATCGCCACAAAGGCAAAACCGGGTGCCCAGAACGTTGCAATCAAGCGCCATACCTTCCGCAAGCGCGGGCCGATCCGCTTCGAGATTTTCTTCACGTTCAAGCCGGAGGCGACGGAACTGAAACTATCGGAAACCGACGTGCGATCGATCGGCTTCCTGTTCGACCTGCAATGCGGCGATCGGGACGGAGACGGCGAGCGAGTTATGCCACATCTGCGCTTTCTCAATGCACTCGACGGCAAGCACCTGCAGAAATGGCAGTACAAACGTGAGACCACGTCCTTCACCGCCATCGGCCGGGAAGACAAGACCGTAAGCCACTATCACCTGGCGCCCGAAGGCTGGCTGGACTTGCCGGATGGTGAACAACGGCTCTGCTACAACGAGATCCCGACGAAGGTGAACTGGAGCTATATGCGCTTCGATTTCGACCTCGCCTCCATGAAGGCGACCGGCTTGCAGTGCAACGACCGGAATTTCGACGTATCCGGCTTCGAGTCGATCCGGATTCCGGCGATGAAAAACCTCTGGTGCATGCTGAACTTCTGCCTGTTCGCCGAGACGGATGTCGCCAAGCGTGCCTTTCTCTACGTCGATTCCATCTGCATTTCAGGGGATTTTTGATGCTTCCCGAAAACATCACGGCGGTGATAACCCGCAATGAGCGCTGGAGCGGTGACGCCGCGAGCGAACCCTATGAGGCCGGCTGGGCGCATGAAGCCGTGTTCTTTATTCGGGCATTGAAGCCTCCCATCGGCGCTGCACCCAAGGGCTGGGTGGAGATCTCGCCTGACGGCATGCACTGGGTTCGAGAAGGAACGGAATTCGCCATGCCGGGCGAACAGGACGGCGTTGCCGTGGCCCGGCTCAACGCCTTCGGCAATTGGCTGCGCGTTGCAACCCGCTTTGCCGATGGCGCTGAATGCACCGTGCTGGTGACCCTTCATCTGAAGGCTTGATTTGAGAAAACGCGGGAATAACTTCCGCGCTTTCTCCTTCCGTCAGCCAAGATAGGCGCCCTGGGCCAGAAGTTCCCTGCGCAAATCCGCGTAGTCGACATGCCGCGGGCTGGCCCTGTTACCGACCGAAAGCGCCGCGGCAACACCAGCTGCCTGACCGAGCGCAAAACAGGGCGGCATGACACGAATGGCGCTGAGCGCCTCATGCGTCGCCGAAACGGCGCGGCCGGACACCAGCAGGCCCTCATGAGCGCGCGGCAGCATGACCCGGTAAGGTATCTGGTAGATATTGGCCGCATCAAGCCCCGCGCCACCGGTCCCACCGCCCGAGCCTGTGGGGTCGTGAATATCGAGCGGATAGCCGCACAACGCCACGACATCGTCGAAGGCGCGGCCGGAATGCAGATCCTGCAGTGTCAGTTCGTAGGCGCCATCGATCCGTCGCGTTTCCCGCACGCCGATCTGGGTTGCCGTGTCCCGCGGTTCCACCTGCTCGAAGCCGGGCAGGTTGTTGCGGAAGAAATCGAGCAGCGCCACGGTCTGCTCGCGGCCTTCAACCTCGGCAAGCGAGAGCTCAAGGGCGTCAGCCCCATTGCGGCGCAAGACGCGGCCGGTATTGATGCGCCAGACGCCGGGTTCCATGGTCTTGTAGAGACCGATGCCGCGGCGAGGCACGGGAAAGCGGCCCTCTGCCGTCGCCTTGGCGACGATCGAGGCGAAGGGCCGAAAATCCTGCGGATGCGCGCGGATGTAATCCTCCACCACCTGGTCATCGACGTTCTGCACGCGGAAGAACAGTGTCTGCGGCTGGGAAAGGCCGTCGCTTTCCCGCCCCTGGCGGGTATGGACTCCGGCATAATGGGCGACATCGCCATCGGCCGAGCAGTCGACGACGACCTTGGCACGAATGCTCCTCAGCCCGCCCTTGCCGGCGCAAACAACCCCGAGCACCTGGGGATTGTCCGCATCATGATCGTCGACGATCGCATCGACGACCATGGTGTGCAGCAACAATTCCACTCCCGCCTCGATGCACATGCGCTGCGCCGCGACCTTCGCCGCCTCAGGCTCGAAAGGCGTCACCTTGTCGTGGCCGTAGACGATGAAGCCGCAATAGGCCGAACCTGCCGGGATCGTACTCGGATGCAGCGCGCCGCCAAGCGCCATCATCCGCTGAACGAATTCTTCGTAGATGCCGCGGATCAGTTGCTGGCTGCCATCGAGCGAATAGGAGGTCATGCAGGGGCCGACGAGGCCCGCCGTGAGGTTGCCGCCGAGGAAGCCGTAGCGCTCCACGAGGCGTACCCGCACGCCAAGACGTGCCGCCGCGACCGCAGCCGATAATCCCGATGGTCCGCCCCCGATGACGAGCACATCGACATCATCGAGTTCGGGAATATCAGCCGAATAGGCGTAACGGCGGGCTGTCTGCTGCATGCGTTTATCCCCTCCCCGTCTAGCGGAACATCGATCCGCCATCGACATCGAGCGCGGCACCGTAGGTAAAGCTGGCTGCATCCGAGCACAGGAACATGATTGCCGCCGCCATGTCCTCCGGCCGCCCCATGCGCCGCATCGGCAGATTACCGGCGATGCGGTCCTTCAGCGACTGATCGATATGCGAGTGCATCGGGGAATCCGTCGGCCCGGGATTCAGCGCGTTGATGCGGATCTTCTTGCCCGCAAGTTCGCGCGCCACCGACTTGACCATCGACAGGGTCCCGGCTTTCGATGCCGCATAGGCGGTATCGGCAATCAGGCCGCCGCCGCCATGCACGCCGGCATCCGAGGCGATACAGACGATGTTGCCGCCATCGGGGTTGTCGAGCATGCGCTTGACTGCGCCCTGCACGACGAAGAAGGTGCCGAGCAGATTGACATCGAGCACGCGGTGCCAATGCGCCCGATCCTGCTCGAATATACGCTTGGCTGTGATGATCGCCGCACATGTCACGACGTTATCGAGACGCGCCAGATTGGCGTCGCAATAGTCGAAGGCCTTATCGATGCTTTCCTGATTGCTGACATCCACCGTCACCGTGTGAACAACCGCGCCGCCATTACACAGTTCCGCACCGTAGCGCTTCAGCCCCGCCTCATCACAGTCGGCCATGACGACTTCCGCGCCCTTGCTGGCAAACGCCCTTGCAGTTTCAAGACCCATTCCACTCGCTGCGCCCGTGATAAGGACGGTTCGGCCTGCAAAACTATCGTCGGAAAAAGTAGCATAGGCCCCAGACATCGTCGCAGCTTCCTTCATTAACGGCAGCCCAAACAACCGGTCAGCAGGCCCGCCTCGCTATTGCTAGAAACGTAGCAACTATGTTATATAGTTGTAAAGCGCAATGTGTGGCGATACGCTGTCTGGAAACAGTATCCCGACCAGGAAAGGCGCCGAGGACCGATCGGGCATGTTTCACGACAGTTGCCGGAACGTGGCTGAGTTTGCTGCAGCGGTTCCCAACGTTAAATCTCGCATGGCCACGTCATTTGGCAAAAGCAGCAAAGCCCCGGCCGTTTTTGCGGTCCGGGGCTTTTAAGTATGTGTATTTGGGAATGTTTGGTTGCGGGGGCCGGCTTTGCCCCGTTCGGGTCTTAAAACAGTCCACTGGACTGTTTTATCGGGCGGGGCCCGATCGACCTCTCACCCTTCAGGTTATGGTGAGCTCTGCGAACGAGGAGCTAACATCGCCAGGGAAAGCGAAGCTTTTCCGCCAGCGATAAAAAGATAGGTGCTGATCTTTAGAGAGGAATTTGGTTGCGGGGGCTAGCAACACCCGATTCCTGCGATTAGTCGAACGCTATGTACCGAAATTGGCGGCGTAATTCCGATGCAAAAAGTTTCAATCGATACTAGGTCGTAGTGACGATTTAACTATTTGAGCCAGATGGCGATTGCGGCGAGTTTTACAAAGCCCATGAAGTTGGCGAGGAGCTTGTCGTATCTGGTTGCGACGCGTCGGAACTGCTTAAGCTTGTTGAAGATGCGTTCGATCTTGTTGCGCTCCTTGTAAAGATCGACGTTGTAAGAGCGCAGGATTTTCCTATTGCACTTGGGCGGGATGACGACTTGGGTTCCGGCTCCGGTGATCTTGTCGACGAGATAGTCTGCGTCATATCCCTTGTCGGCAATGGCTGCATCGGCATTGATGCCGTCGATGAGATCCTCGGCCAACGCGATGTCGTGGCGCTGGCCGGGACTGGCGATCAGGCGGACCGGAAGACCAAGCAGAAGCGGTCATCGGCAGAACCCGCGAAAGTTGTCAGAAACTCTGTGGCGATCCAGCTGATATGATTGGGCCCGTATGCAACCATTGGCTCGCTCGCGGACCGTTGCTCAGCAATTGCGCTTACAACATCATGTGCTATGCGCTTGTCGTTACCATCGAGGGCCTCGGGCCTACTGAGCGAATCCGAGACTCGCGATCCCAATTCCCCCCACCAGGATCAGGCTCGCGGCCCACACGATATCGAGATTGAACCAGCTTTGTGAGATGAACTTGGGTCCGAGCCATCGATAGACGGCAATGGCGATAACGCCGCCACTTACAATCATGGCGGCCGCGTGGACCACGGAGACGGCCGTGGCGGTGATCAGATTACCAGTCATGAGCGTGGCAGCCGCTTGGTGTCCGACATCCGGTTCCCCGGCCAAGCACAGGCCCAGATAAATCGGCACCAGCATCAGCCCGGCGCCATGCGCGGTGGCAGCCGCGAAGGACCACAACGCCAGTTGCGCCGGCGGTATACGGGCAAGAACACGCGGGTGGCGCCGGTTGATCAAGAGATAGATTCCGGCTGCGATCACGATCAACCCGGCCGCGATGCGGATCTGTCGTTCCCAGACAATCAGCGTCAGCATCGCGCCGAAGGGCAGCAGGATGCCAATCATCGCCACAAAGTGGCCCATTGCCAAAAGGCCGAGCGCCCGGAACAATTCGCTGGCACGTCTGTCCAACAGTCCGGCCGAGACGGCCAACGGCCAGCCCATGCCGGGGTTGACGCCGTGATAAATGCCGCTGGCGATGACGGCCAACCAGAGAGACCCGGCAGTCGTCCACTCGCTCATCGCTTCATTGACCCGAGCAGTCGGTTACACCGATGGATAGCAAAATGAATCCGTCGAGCAATCGCCGCCTTCCAGACGAATCTGGTGCGAGCGATACCCCTCGGGGAACTTGACATAAAAGTCCTTGTCCAGGGTGATCCCACCGTTCTCGCCGACACTGGCCTTGACCATGGCTGCCGGGATACCATCGGGATAGAACTGGTCGTCCCAGGTCGAATACAGAGAGTTGGTCCAGTAAACGCGTTTGCCGTCGCGGCTGATCTCGACCATCTGCGGGCCGCCCCTGTAGTCGCCGCCGCCGGGATGCTTGGTCTTGCGCGTAATGCCGCCAATATGGACGGACCCTGCAAGCTTAGGCTTCATAGGATCGGTGACGTCATATTGGCGCATCTCACCGGTCCCCCAGCAGGATACGTAGAGGAAGCGGTCATCGAGCGATAGGTCTATGTCGGTTACCAGCGGCGGGACCGCCTCGAAGCCCTGCAAAAGCGGGGGAAGGTCATCTTTCGCAGCTGCCTCGGGCGGGATAGTCGCCGTCTTTTCGCAATGAAATTTGCCGTCCTCGCGCCACCATGTCCAGATCGATCCCTCAAGGTTTGTCGTGTCAACGACCACTCCAAGGAAACCGTATTCTTTTACCGGGTCATGGGCGGGGCGGACTTCCAGTGCCATCTGGTGATTGACTCCCAGATCAATGGTCTGCACGTTCCTGCGTTCGCGCAAATCCCAGAAATGCACCCGGTGTCCGTATTTGTTCGACAGGAGATCTTCCGGGACGATGCCCTTCTCGAACTGGGGCGGAAGTGCCCACTCGCTCGATACCATGTAGTCGCGTGGCAGGTTCCACCAGAAATCATACTGCTTGTCCTGTGGCCCACGATCGATCTCATAGCGCCCGATGACATCGAACGTCTCGCAATCCATGACAAAGATGCCGGGAGGTCCGTCGGTGCCCTCAGGGCCACCGCCCCCAAGCGTCGAGACATAAATACCTTCCGGACCGCAGTGAATCGTATGAGGCCTAGAATAGCCCGTCTTGGCAAACACTTCTTCTGGCTCGATGACCTTGTGGATTTTGGCTTTGGTCGGTCCGCCCTTGGTGTCTATTACGTAGATGCGCGAAGATCGAATACCGGGAATGATCAGAAACCGGCGCTCGAGAAACGGGTGACCGTTCAGCGGCGAAAGGGCCGAAGAGCACGCGTTCCAGCCGAAGTGGTGAAACTCGTCGCCCTTGTTTGGCATTATCACGCTATGGACGACCTTGCCGTAGTCCTTTGACTTCGGGTCTACGTCAACTATTGCTAATCCATCAGGCCGAGAGAAGTCGGGACTCAACATCAAAGTGTACGCAAAATTTTCGACTGGCGCCTGCATTGCGAGCTTGGCAGTCGCGTGGAAAGTCCGGTCTGGCCGTACAGTCATTGTCGTCCTCCCTTGGCGGGTTAAGCAGCCCGTCAGACAATCAGGGCACGACCTGCGTTTGGACGCCCGCCGAAAACGTCGAGACGCTTTGTTGTTCGCACGCTATTTTCATCCGACTTTGAAGAATCTCACGGATTCTGGAGAACTACAATCTCGATTTGCACCGGAAGAGTGTAAGCGCGAATTTCCCCGCACCTTGGTCAATCAGGTGACGCTCGTGCCCGAGGCGTTTACCCAATGCTAGCCGTGTGCCAGGCCTTAAACGCAAGAAAGCCCTCCACGATGGGAGGGCTTTCTTGTTGATAATTAGATAATTGGTAAATTCTGGTTGGGGGGCAGGATTTGAACCTGCGGCCTTCAGGTTATGAGCCTGACGAGGCGAGGCGGATAAGCAATCGATCCAGTGAATCGATTGCCCGCCGAGCGGGCTGCTCCACGAGGAGCGCTTTGATTTTTGGAAGGAAAGTTTGGTTGCGGGGGCCTGAAGCCACAGAGACTTGTAACTTCGGCGGAACAGCCGGTGTGATTTGGAAGAAATTTCCCACTACGCCGTAACAAAACGTCGGTACCGACCGGCCCAAGCCATTTGCCTATGGAACAATAAAATCGGTACGGCGCTATCGAAAGCGCGCACTTCGCAAGCGACCTTCGCCACATCCGGACCGGCCTGGTTTGCTCCGCCAATGACAATAATCTTGTGAAAAATCCGATATTAGGGCACAATTTGTGAACGCATCGGAATTTGCGGCGCAATCTCGAATCCGGCCGTCTCGCGCCGGGTACCAGTTCGCGTCGGAGGGTCGGCGTCGATGGATCAGGGGTTCTTTCTTCTGTTCGCTGCGGTATCCGTGATCACGGCCCTGACGGTGGTCCTGGCGCGCAATCCGGTTCACAGCGCATTGGCGCTGATGGCGTGTTTCCTGCAGGTCTCGGCAATCTTCGTCTTGCTCGGGGCACCGTTGCTCGCGGTCATCCAGATCTTCGTCTATGTCGGCGCGATCATGGTCCTGTTCCTGTTCGTGATCATGATGATCGATGTGCGCGAAGCCGTGTTGCAGCGATTCTTGCCGGGCGGCAACCTCCCGGCTCTGGTACTGCTCGTCCTGCTCGGGGTCGAGATGCTCGTGCTGCTGCTCTGGAGCGACCGCTTTTCGGTCATGGAGCCCGTCGCCATGCGCGGCGGCGATGACATCCGGCAGCTTAGCACAGCACTTTTCGCCGACTATCTCCTGCCGTTTGAAACCGCCTCCGTAATCCTGCTGGCA
The DNA here is from genome assembly GCF_056399245.1 of Rhizobium sp. 01N447_2. Taxonomy (NCBI): domain Bacteria; kingdom Pseudomonadati; phylum Pseudomonadota; class Alphaproteobacteria; order Hyphomicrobiales; family Rhizobiaceae; genus Rhizobium; species Rhizobium sp. 01N447_2. The sequence goes on along the minus strand of NZ_JBFTQY010000032.1, from coordinate 29,925 downwards.
GCCCTGGTCGGCGCCATCATGCTGGCGCGGAAGGAGCAGGGGTGATGGTTCCGCTCTGGTGGTATATTGTGCTCGGAGTGGTCCTGTTCGTGATCGGAGCGGCGGGCGTGCTGCTCAGGCGCAATATTCTAGTCGTACTGATGTCGTTGGAGCTGCTGCTCAACTCGGTCAACATCAATTTCATCGCTTTCGGGCGTTACCACGCCGATTTCCGCGGGCAGATCTTCGCGATCTTCGTCATCGCAATCACCGCGGCGGAGGTTGCCGTCGCCCTCGGAATCCTGGTCGCCCTCGTGAGGAACAAATCCACCCTCAAGGTCGACGACGTGACGGTGATGAAAGGATAGCGGCTTTGGACCCGGTTGTATCGATCCGGCCGTTGCTTGCCGTCACCGTCGCCGGTCTGGCGGCCCTTGCCGTTCTCCTTTTGAACAAGCGCGAGAGACTTCGCGATCTGGTCTCGCCGTTGGCCGCGATCGCCATGTTCGCGATTGTCGTGTCGATGGCGCCCACGGTGCTCGCGGGCGGGACGGTCGAACTGCGCCTGTTCGAGATTCTGCCGGGGATTGACTTTGCTTTCCGGGTCGATGCGCTCGGCATGGTGTTTGCCACCGTCTCGTCGCTGCTGTGGATCGTGGCGGCGATCTATTCGGTCGGCTACATGCGGCATTTGAACGAGCATGCGCAGACCCGGTTCTTCGCCTGCTTCGCCAGCAGTCTTGCGGCCGCCGCCGGCGGCGCCTTCGCCGCCAATCTGTTTACGCTGGTGATCTTTTACGAAGTGCTCAGCCTCGTTACCTATCCGCTCGTCTACCACCACGAGGACGAAGAGGGATGGAGGGGCAGCCGCAAGTACCTCGTCTATCTGATGGGCGCCTCGAAAAGCGCGTTGCTCGCCGCACTGGCGCTGACCTACCATATTGCGGGGTCGCTCGACTTTGTCGCGGGAGGGCTGCTGGCGGGGAGCGATGCCTCGGCGGCGCTGCTGACGGTCATCTATTTCTGCTATCTTTTCGGCTTCGCCAAGGCCGCTGTGATGCCGATGCACGCCTGGCTGCCCGCCGCGATGGTCGCGCCGACACCGGTCAGCGCGCTTTTGCATGCAGTGGCAGTGGTCAAGATGGGCGTGTTCTGCGTGCTGCGGGTGGTGTTCCATGTCTTCGGCACGGGGCTAGTGGGCGGGCTGGGCCTCGGCATCGTAACGGCCTATCTGGCTTCGTTCACGATCCTGATGGCGTCGGTTTACGCCCTGACGCGGGACGACCTGAAGGCCAGGCTCGCCTATTCGACGGTCAGCCAGCTCTCCTACATCGTGCTGGGCGCGGTTCTGTTGTCGCCGGTCGCGATGGTCGGCGGGATCATCCACATCGCGGCTCACGCATTCTCAAAGATCACACTCTTTTTCTGCGCCGGCTCGATTTATTGCGCGTCCGGCAAAAGGAACATCAGCGACATGGCCGGTGTCGGCCGCAGGCTGCCCTGGACGATGGGGGCATTCTTCGTCGCCTCGCTCAGCATGATTGGCGTGCCGCCAACCGCGGGGTTCGTCAGCAAATGGTATCTGGCGCTGGGCTCTGTGGAGGCGGGAGAAATTGCRTTCCTGATCGTGCTCTTAGTGAGCTCGGTCCTGAACGCCGCCTACTTCCTGCCGGTTAGCTATGCCGCCTTTTTCGGGACGGAAGAGCAGGAAAGTCCGGCGACGGTCCGTGAAATTCCAATGATGACGATCCCGCTGGTCGTAACCGCCCTCCTGTCGGTGTTGATGGGCATTTTCCCGGGCTATTTTCTGGCTTTGGCGGAAGGAGTGGTCAGATGATCAATAGCATCGTCGATTATTTCGGCAACGAGGCATATGCGACACGCCGCCGCCGGCTGTTTTATCTGGTGCTCGTCCTGATCGTCGTCGCCGACTTCCTGGTCTTCCGCGAACACGCCGAATATCTGTGGGACAGCGTGCCTGGCTGGTCGGCCGTCTACGGCTTCGTCTCCTGCGTCCTGCTTATCTTCGTTTCCAAGTTTCTCGGCCATCGCGCCGGGCTGATGCGGCGCGAGGACTATTATGACTGACTTCATCCATCCAGCTCTGCTCTTTATTCTTGGCGCCCTACCGATCCCGTTCCTCAGCGGGTCGGTCCGCAAGGCCTATCTGCTTCTGATCCCTGCGCTGGCGATCCTTGTCGTGCTTGCGATGGAGCCGGGCAGCTATGGCGAAGCGCGGTTCATCGGGCAGGAGATCCTGATCGCAAAGGTGGACAAGCTCAGCATCGTCTTCGCCACCGTTTTCACCATCATGGCGCTGATCGGCATGGTCTACGCGTTGCATCTGACGGATGCCGGCCAGCACGTGGCGGCATTCGTCTATGTCGGCAGCGCGCTTGGCGTGGTGTTTGCCGGTGACTACCTGACCCTCTACCTGTTCTGGGAGGGCATGGCGTTCGCTTCCGCCTATCTGGTCTTCGCGCAGCGTGGCGGGCCGGCGATCCGGGCCGGGTTCCGCTATCTCATGGTCCATATCACCGGCGGCGTCGTCCTGCTCGGCGGCATCATTTCCCACGGGCTCGCCACCGGTTCACTGCTTTTCGGCCCGATCGCGGGGGGCCTCACCAACGGGGGAATGGGGGTCGGCGACTACCTGATCCTCGCCGGCTTCATCCTCAACGCGGCCGTGCCGCCGCTCAATGCCTGGCTGACCGATGCCTATCCGGAGGCGACCGTCACCGGGGMGGTGTTCATGAGCGCGTTTACCACCAAGACCGCCGTCTATGTGCTGGCGCGGGCGTTTCCGGGGACTGAGATTCTGGTCTGGCTCGGCACCGCGATGGCACTCTACGGCGTCATCTACGCCGTGCTGGAGAACGACTGCCGGCGGCTGCTCGCCTATCACATCGTCAGCCAGGTGGGCTATATGATCGCGGGTATCGGCATCGGGACCGAGATGGCGGTGAATGGGGCTGCCGGCCACGCCTTCGCGCATATCCTCTATAAGGCACTTCTGTTCATGGGTGCCGGGGCAGTCATCTACGTCACCGGCCGTCGCAAACTCACCGAGCTCGGCGGGCTTTACAAGACCATGCCGCTGACCGTGGCGCTTTACATGGTCGGCGCCTTCGCGATCTCGGCGTTCCCGTTCTTCTCGGGCTTCGTCACCAAATCGATGGTGATTGCGGCTGCCGGACAGGATCATCGGGCGTTTGTCGTGCTGGCGCTGACGATGGCGTCGTCGGGGACGTTCCTGCACACGGGCTTGAAGCTCCCGTATTACATGTTTTTCGGCGTGGACCGGAAACTGGAGGCGCGGGAGCCGCCGCGCAATATGCTGGTTGCAATGGGCATGGCGGCGGTGCTCTGCATTGCAATCGGGGTGTTTCCCCAGCCACTTTATGCGCTTCTGCCCTATCCGGTCGACTTCGAACCCTACACGGCCCCCCATATCACGGAGAGCCTCGGCCTGCTGATGTTCACCGCCCTGGGATTCGTGGTGTTCCTCAGGGCGCTCGACCCCGAGAACACGATCAGCCTCGACACCGACTGGTTCTATCGCAAGGGCGCGCGGCTCTTCATGTGGTTCGCCGAAAAACCGTTGGCACGCTACGAAAAGGCGGTGAGTGACGTGTCGGAGACCGCAGCGCTACCCCTCCTGCATGGGGCGGCACGGGCGGGACTGTGGATCGATCTCACCGGCGTGGACGCCGTCGTGAACGGCGTCGCCCGCTCGATCCTGCGCGGCGGCGACACGCTGCGGCGGCTCCAGACCGGCGTCGTGACCCATTACGCTCTGGCGATGATCGCCGGTGTAGTCGCGGCCACCATCGTCTTCGCCGTGGTGTGGCGGTAGGGGGTGCGATGGGATTCCCGCTACTGAGCCTCATCGTATTCACGCCGGCCGCCGGAGCAGCGGTTTTGATGTTTCTCCGCAGCGACGATGCCGTACGGTGGACCGCGCTGGGTGTCACCGTTGTCGACCTCGCTCTCTGCATTGTAATGCTGACGAGCTTTGACACCACGACCCACCAGATGCAGTTCACCGAGACGCGTCCGTGGGTGCCCACGCTCGGGATCACTTATGCGCTCGGCGTCGACGGAATCAGCGCGCTCTTCGTTTTCCTGACCACGCTGTTGGGCTCGATCTGCGTGCTCGCATCGTGGGTCGCGATCGAGCGCAAGGTGAAGGAGTTCATGATCAGTCTGCTCTCTATGCAGGCCTTGATGCTGGGGGTGTTCTGMGCGCTCGACCTGTTCTTGTTCTACGTCTTTTGGGAGGCGATGCTGATCCCGATGTACCTGATCATCGGCGTCTGGGGCGGCGACGGCCGGGTCTATGCGGCATTCAAGTTCTTCCTCTACACGCTGGCGGGCAGCGTCCTGTTCCTGATCGGTGTCATCGTGCTCTATTTCAACGGCGGCGAGACCTTCGACATCCTCGCCCTCACAGCGCAGGATTTGCCGTTCCGGGTCCAGTCTTGGCTGTTCTTCGCCTTCCTGATCGCTTTTGCGGTCAAGGTGCCGATGGTGCCGGTCCATACCTGGCTGCCGGACGCCCATGTGCAGGCGCCGACGGCGGGCAGCATTATCCTCGCCGGAGTGCTCCTGAAGATGGGCGCCTACGGATTCCTGCGGTTCTCGCTGCCGATGCTGCCGGAGGCATCGATGTATTATTCGACGCTGATGCTGGCGCTTTCGGCGCTTGCGATCGTCTATGGCGGGTTGCTCGCGCTGGCGCAGGACGATCTGAAGAAGCTGGTGGCCTATTCCAGCATCAGCCACATGGGCTTCGTGACACTGGGGATTTTTGCGCTGAACCTCCGCGGGCTCGAGGGCGGTATCCTGCAGATGTTCAATCATGGCGTAACGACAGGCGCCCTATTCCTGTTCGTCGGGCTGATCTACGAGCGGACCCATACCCGCAGCATCGCCGACTATGGCGGGTTGATGAAGGTGGCGCCGGTCTACACCACGTTTCTGGCACTGTTTACCCTGTCGTCGATGGCGCTGCCGGGAACGAATTCGTTCGTCGGCGAGTTGCTGGTGTTGTCAGGCGGGTTTGCGGCCAACTTGGTCGCCGGCTCGGCCGCCGTTTTGGGCGCATTGCTGGGGGCTGCCTATCTGCTTGGCATGTATGGGAAAGTCGCGCTCGGCCCGGCCAGCGTCGGCGCCCGGTTGACGATACGCGACGTGAACGCCCGTGAGATGGTTGCGATCCTGCCGCTGGCCGTCTTCGTACTCTGGGTAGGGCTCTATCCGAAACCCTTTCTCAACGTCATCGATGCCTCGGTGCAGCATCTGCTGACGGACGTGCACAGTAGGGGGAGCGGCCAATGACCGCCGCCACGCTTTTCCAGTCGGCCCTAGCGAGCCTGCCCGAGATCGTGGTGATCACCGGCGCCTGCATCCTGCTGATCCTGGGACAGTTTGTGCGAAAGGGACAGGAACATTTCCTTGTCTGGGCGTCGGTCGCGGTCGTGTTGATTGCCGCCTTGGCGACACTCATTCTTTCGAGCGAGGTGCGGCCGGCATACACGGGCATGTTCATCGCCGACCGCTTCGCGGTCTTCTTCAAGTTCGTTTTCTACTTAGCCACCGTTCTGACGTTCCTCCTTTCGCGAAAATATGCCGATATCGAAGGGATCGGGAGCAGCGAATACTATGTCCTCCTGCTCTTCGCGCTTTCGGGCATGATGATCATGGCCTCCGCGACCGATCTCCTGTCGATCTATGTGAGCCTCGAACTGATGGTGATTTGCACCTATGTGCTGACCGGCTTCCTGCGGCATGAGCGGCGGTCGAACGAAGCAGCACTGAAATACGTAATCCTTGGCGCGGTCTCGACCGGGATTTTCCTTTACGGCGTTTCGCTGGTCTACGGGCTCACCGGCACAACGCAATTGGACGGGATGGCTGCGGCCGTGACCGGCGATCCGCTCGATCCCGGATTGCTGCTTGCGGTGGTCTTCATTGTCGCGGGGCTAGTCTTCAAGGTCGGCGCGGTTCCATTCCATATGTGGGTGCCGGACGTCTATGAAGGTGCGCCGACGACGATCACCGCCTTCATGTCGGTGGGCCCCAAGGCAGCGGGGTTTGCGGTGATCCTGCGGGTGTTCCTCAATCCTCTGGTCGCAGCCTCAGACATTTGGATCATCCTCGCCGTCATTGCGGTGGTGACGATGGCACTCGGCAGTTTCGTGGCGCTGGTGCAGGACAATTTCAAGCGTCTCTTGGCCTATTCGAGCATCGCCCATGCCGGGTTCGCCATTTTCGGGGTGGCCGCCGGCGGTGCGGACGGGATCGCCAGCGTGATGCTTTACCTACTGATCTACTCTTTCATGAATCTCGGCATTTTCGCCACCGTCATCATGATGCGGAATGGCGATTTCTCGGGCGAGATTATCGAAGACTATGCGGGTTTCGCCAAGTCGCATCCCGGGCTGGCGCTTCTGATGCTGCTGTATCTGTTCTCGCTGGCCGGCATTCCGCCGACGGCCGGGTTCTTCGCCAAGTTCTACGTGCTGGTCGCACTCGTCGAGCGAGGTTTCGTCATGCTGGCGGTGATCGCAGTGCTGCTGAGTGTCGTCGCCGCCTACTTTTACATCCGCATCGTCATGGTGATCTACATGCGCGAGCCGGAGAGGACGTTCGACCCCGCGCTGACGCCCTTGGTGCGCGCCACGCTGGCCTTCACCGCCGCCGGCACCATCGGCATCGGCCTATTTCCGGCGTGGTTTCTGAGGCTTGCTCAGCATGCAGTGTTTGGTGGCTAATCGATTGGATTTGCAATGATCAACCCGACGGAATAAACTGGCAACGCAAGAAAGGATTGCCCAGGTCGCTTCCCAGGACGACCGCATTACCGGTCCCGAACGGGGTCGGTCGCGGCGTGAGGAAAGCCCCCGATGGGTGACCGGTGCAGTGCGATATGGCTGCAATGGAATTTTTACCGGTTCTTTTCATGGTCGCCGGAGTTGTTCTGGTGGCGGGGGTGACGCTTTTTGTCTCCTCGCTCCTGCGCCCGTCCAATCCGTATCCCGCAAAAAACATGCCCTATGAATGCGGCATGGACGCCGCCGGCGACGCCGCCGGGGGCCGCTTGAGGGTGCAGTTCTTTATCCTTGCGATCCTGCTGGTGGTCTTCGATGTCGAGACGATGTTCCTCTTTCCCTGGGCCGTCGTCCTGAAAGAGATCGGGCTGGTCGGCTATGTCGAGATGTTCATCTTCATATTGCTGCTTCTCGTGGGCTTCGCCTACGCTTGGCTAAAGGGAGCGCTGGAATGGGAGGCGTAAACAACGCGATTCGCGACAGCGTGCTGTTCACCACGGCCGACAGCCTGATCAACTGGAGCCGAAAGTCGGCGCTGTGGCCCGAGACCTTCGGAATTGCCTGCTGCGCCATCGAGATGATCTCGGCGGGGTGCGCCCGCTACGATCTCGACCGGTTCGGCGTCGTCTTCCGGCCATCGCCCCGTCAGTCCGACGTGATGATCATTGCCGGCACCATAACGCGGAAGTTCGCGCCCGTGGTGCGCCGGCTCTATGACCAGATGCCGGAACCCCGCTGGGTCATCGCCATGGGCACCTGCGCCATCTCGGGCGGGGTCTACAACACCTATGCCGTGGTGCAGGGGGCGGAAACCTTCGTGCCGGTGGACGTGCATGTGCCCGGCTGCCCGCCGCGGCCCGAGGCGCTGATGCACGGCTTCCTCCTGCTTCAAGAGAAGATCAAGAGGTCCCGCGCGCTGGCCGGGACGCCTCTGGATCGGGTTGTAGCGTCATGAGTGTGGAGCCGTCCCTCAATCGCGCTCCGATCATGGAACGTTTCGGGGAAGCCGTCGAGGACCTCGGCGCCGCGCACGGGATTCACGCGTTTGCTGTTCCACCTGAGAAGATCGTCGAGTTCTGCCGGTTTCTGAAAGAACATCCGGCGTTGCAATTCAACTTCCTCTCGGACATCTGCGGGGTTGATCATTATCCCGATACACCGCGGTTCGAGGCGGTGTACCACCTCTATTCGCTGCCCAACGGCTGGCGGGTTCGCATCAAGTGCCGGCTTGGCGATCCCCCGCAGATTCCCTCGGTCACCGGAGTTTGGCGCACCGCCAACTGGCACGAGCGTGAGGCCTGGGACATGTATGGCATCAGGTTCGCGGGGCATCCCGATCTGCGCCGGATCTACATGTGGGAAGGCTTCGAGGGCTTTCCCCAGCGCAAGGATTTCCCCTTAAGGGGCTACAAGGACAAGCTGAACCCCTTCGGGGCCGAAGGTCCGCCGCCAACACAGCCCGACCTTGCCACCAGGGACATTCCGTAAGGGAGGCCGTTCTACGCCGGAAAGTTGAGATGACCGAAGTCACCGAACTCAGCAGGCCGGAAGATGAAGCGCTCAATACCAAGGAAGTGCTTCTCAATCTCGGCCCGCAGCACCCCAGCACGCATGGGGTTCTTCGGCTCGTCCTCGAACTGGACGGCGAGTACGTCCAGCGCGTCGACCCGCATATCGGCTACCTCCACCGCGGCACCGAAAAACTGGCGGAGAGCTTCACCTATACTCAGATTTTCCCGCTGACGGACCGGCTCGACTATCTCTGCCCGCCTTCGAACAACCTGGCTTTCGCGCTGGCAGTGGAGAAACTCCTCGGCATAGAAGCACCGCTGCGGGCGCAGTATATCCGCGTGATGATGGCCGAACTGGCACGGATCTCCGGTCATCTCCTGATCACCGGCGCGCTGCCGCTGGACCTGGGCGCCATGACCGCGTTGCTCTACGTCATGCGCGAGCGCGAAATGATCATGGATCTGTTGGAGATGATCAGCGGCGCGAGGATGCACACTTCCTTCTGCCGGGTCGGCGGTGTGCGCGAGGATCTGCCCGACGGGTTCTTTCCCAAGATCCGGGAGTTTTGTGACATCTTCCCGAACCGGATTCGCGACTATGAACGGCTGGTCGATAACAATCGGGTGTTCCTGAAGCGCACGCAGGGGATCGGCGTGATCTCCGCCGAGGACGGCATCGATCTTGGCCTGAGCGGCCCGAACCTGCGCGCCTCGGGCGTCGATTGGGACATCCGCCGCGACGAACCCTACGAGATCTATGACCGGCTCGCGTTCAACGTCATTACCCGCGATGAGGGCGATTGCTATGCGCGCTGGCGATGCCGCGTCGATGAGATGCGCGAGAGCGTCCGGATCATTGAACAATGCCTCGACCAGATGCCCGAGGGGCCGTTCCAGATCGACATGCCAACAATCGCCTTCCCGGTGGACAAGGACAAGGTGCATTGCTCGATGGAAGCACTGATCCAGCATTTCGACTTGTCGGCCTATGGTTTCAAGGTGCCGAAGGGTGAGGTCTATTCGGCGATCGAGGCGCCAAAGGGCGAGCTTGGCTTCTATATCATCAGCGACGGGTCGCCAAAACCGTTCCGCATGAAGGTGCGGGCACCCTCCTTCGTCAATCTTCAGGCCCTCTTCGGGGTCACCAACGCCCGCTATCTGGCGGACATGATCGCCGTGCTCGGCAGCCTCGACCCGGTGATGGCGGAGGTGGACAAGTAGCAAGGATTTGAATGCGATGACCATGCGCGAAAAGATAAAAGAGGCGGCGGCGCGGTATCCCGACCAGCGCTCTGCGATCATGCCCGCGCTTCTGATCGCGCAGAGGGAGCATGGCCATCTGCMTGGTCAGGTGCTGGAAGAAGTCGCCGACACTCTCGGAGTCGAACGGATCTGGGTCTACGAGCTGGCGACCTTTTACACGCTCTTCCATACCGAGCCGGTGGGCATGTTCCACCTGCAACTCTGTGACAATGTTTCCTGCATGCTGTGCGGAGCCGAGGACCTGCTGAAGCATCTGGAAACGGCGCTGGCGATCAGGAAGGGCGACACCACGCCGGACGGGCTGTTCACGCTTTCCTCCGTCGAGTGCCTCGGTGCCTGCGAGATGGCTCCGGTGATGCAGGTCGGCGACGATTACCATGGTGCCCTTGATGTCGCGCGGATAGATGCACTTTTGGACAACCTGCGGGCTACGACGGAACGGGTCGCGAGCATCGAGCCCTCTGCGCGACCGCAGGGAGAGTAGCGCCATGTTCGAGCCGGTTCTCCTCAAGAATGTCGCCGTGCCGGACAGTCACCTGCTGTCGACCTACGAGGCTGGCGGCGGCTACCAGGCACTGGCGAAGGCGCTGCGCGAATACACGCCTGACGAGGTAGTTAACCTCGTCAAACAGTCCAACCTGCGCGGTCGCGGCGGTGCCGGATTCCCGACGGGCATGAAATGGAGTTTCGTGCCGAAGCAGGTCGACAAGCCGAAATATCTTTGCTGCAACGCCGATGAGGGCGAGCCAGGCACCTTCAAGGACCGGATCATCATGGAGCGCGATCCGCATCAACTCATCGAGGGGCTGGCGGTAAGCGCCTATGCGATCGGAGCCAAAACCRCCTATGTCTACATCCGCGGAGAGTATGTCACGGCGATCCGTCGCCTGGAGCAGGCGATCGCCGAGGCACACGAAAAGGGTTATCTGGGAACGGGCATTCTGGGCTCGAATTTCGATTTCGCCGTCCACATCCACTGCGGCGCAGGCGCCTATATCTGCGGCGAGGAGACTGCGATGCTCGAGTCGCTCGAGGGCAAGCGGGCGCAGCCGCGATTGAAGCCGCCGTTTCCGGCCGTGGCCGGGCTCTACGCCAGCCCGACTGTGATCAACAATGTCGAGACGCTGGCCTGCGTGCCGCATATCGTGGCGCGAGGCGCGGACTGGTTCCGCGGCATCGGCCCGGACAAGAGCCCCGGCCCAAAGCTCTACTGCCTCAGTGGGCAGGTGCGCAAACCCGGCCTCTACGAGTTGCCGATGGGCATACCACTGCGCGAACTGGTCGAGGAACATGCCGGCGGGGCGTTGCCGGGACGCAAGATCAAGGCGGTGATCCCGGGCGGGGTCTCAGCGCCGGTCATCCCTGAGCACGGGCTGGACGTGAGGATGGATTTTGACTCGCTGGCTGCCGCCGGCTCGATGCTCGGTTCGGCTGGCGTTATCGTGATCGACGATAGCACCTGCATGGTCAAGGTCGCCACCAGGATCATCGAGTTCTTCCACCATGAGTCCTGCGGCAAGTGCACGCCCTGCCGGGAAGGATTGAACTGGGTCGTGAAGGTCCTGCGCCGGGTTGAAGGCGGGGATGGCGCACCCGGCGATCTGGAGCAGCTGGAGATGCTCTGCAAGGGCATTTTCGGCAATACGTTTTGTGCCTTGGGTGACGGTGCAGCGATGGGATTGCGCGCAGCACTCGCGCATTTCAGAGATGAATTCGTCGCCCATGTCGAGGAGCGGAGGTGCCCGTTTCACTGAAGGAGTGTGCTGGATCAGGGTTGTGAGGAAACCATGCTTAAAGTCACGATCGACGAACAAACGCTGGAAGTTGAGGCTGGCTCGACAGTGCTGCAGGCCGCCCAGCGTTTGGGCATCGACGTCCCGACCTTCTGCTATCTGAAGCGGCTGCCGCCGCTGGCTTCGTGCCGCATGTGCCTGGTGGAGATCGAGGGCGTGCGGCGGTTGCAGCCGTCCTGCGCCACTGCGGCCACCGATGGCATGGTCGTGCGGACGAACACGCCTCTGATCGAGGAAACGCGCTCTTCCATGCTCGACATGCTGCTCGCCAACCACCCCCTCGACTGCCCGATCTGCGACAAGGGCGGCGAATGCGAGCTTCAGGACATGGTAATGGCCTACGGGCCCCGCGAAAGCCAATTCCGCGATGACAAACGTGTGTTCCACTCCGAGGACATTCGTCTGAGCCCGGTCATCATCATGAATGTCAACCGCTGCATCCAGTGCCAGCGCTGCGTCCGGATGTGTGAGGAGGTCGTCGGTGCGGTGGCGCTGGGCACCGTCGAAAAAGGCATGGATACCGCCGTCACCGGCTTCGAGGGCAGTCTGGCGAGTTGCGACCAGTGCGGCAATTGCGTCGAGGTCTGCCCGGTCGGCGCGCTGATGAGCTTCCCCTACCGCTACAAGGCGCGCCCCTGGGATCTCGTAGAGACCGACACGGTCTGCCCGCATTGTGGCACCGGTTGCCAGCTGACGGTGGGCACGCGCAAGGGCGAGTTCATGCGGGTGCGCTCGAAGTGGGACGAAGGTGTCAACCACGAAACTCTCTGCGTGCGAGGACGCTTCGGCCTCGATTTCGTTGCAAGCCGGGACCGGATCAAGCAGCCAATGATCCGTCAGGATGGCGCCCTGGTTCCGGTTTCCTGGGAGGAAGCGGGGGACTATCTGCGTCGGCGACTGTTGGCCGTCGAGAGCAAGGATGCCGGCGGGCTGGCCTCGCCTCGCCTGCCCAACGAGGTGCTTTATCAGTTCCAGAAGCTGATGCGAACAGTGTTCCGGACCAACAACATTGATTGTTCGTCACGCTGGGCCGCGCCCTTCGATACGCTCGGCCCGCTATTGGCAACTTTCTACAGCCGCACGCCGCTGGACGACGTAATCGGCAACGACTGCGTGCTCGTCGTTGGAGGCAATATAACCGAGGAGAACCCGGTCACCGAATACCTGCTGCGGGACGGCGCGCGGCGGCGGCAGACCGGATTGCTCATGCTATCGGCGCGGCCATCGCGTCTGGACGCCGATGCCAGGGTGGTGGTTCGTGTGCCTCCGGGCGGAGAAGCGGCAAGCCTTGCGGCGGTGGTGGCCGGTCTCGTGGCGGCAGCTGGTCAGGCCTTGCCGGGCGGCGCTTTTGCGGACATCGACGCGGCAATCGGCAGGCCGGCGGCGGGCGCCGGCAGTGACGGGCCGGATCGCCTGGCCGCCGCGCTCAAGGAAGGCCGCAGCGTCACCGTGCTTGTCAGCGTCGACCTCCTGAGATCACCCGAAGCGCGCGCGACGCTGCAGCAGCTCAACAACCTGCTGCACGTTCTCCGCCTGCTAGGCAAGGGCCCGGCGATGCAGTTTCTCTTCGACCGTGCCAACCAGATGGGCGCCTGGGACATGGGGGTCCTGCCGGCGGCTCTGCCGGGGCTGCGGGCGGTCGCCGATGACGCGACGCGCGCAACTCTTGCACGAAACTGGGGCGCCGAAATCCCGTCTGAACCCGGCGCGGATCTCGACGCCATGCTGGAGCTCTGCGTCGGTGGGCGGATGGGCGCGCTCTACATCGTCGGAACCGACCCCCTGGTCGCCTATCCCGACCGGGACTTTGCGACGCGGGCGCTTGGCGCCGCCGATCTCCTGATCGTGCAGGACGCGTTCCTCACGGATACGGCGGGCATGGCCGAGGTCGTCTTGCCCGCGGCGGGCTACGGCGAGGAATCCGGAACGTTCACCAACAACGAGGGTCGGATCCAGAATGTTCGCAAATTCCGTGAGCCCGTTTTCGAGGCGCGAGGCAATCTGGCGATTGTCGACTTCGTCGCGGCGCTACGCAACCAGGCGCTGCGGCCATCGACGCAAGCCGAAATTTTCGACGAGATTGCCCGGCTGGTTCCGGCCTATCAGGGGTTGACGCAGGACGGGCTTGGCGCCGACGGCGCTTTCACCAAGGCGGTGCCAACACTACCGGCTGGCATGCTCCCTGCGCCGCCGCCCGTCCCGACAGCAGCCGACCGGCTCATGCTGATCACCGGCGACTGCCTGTTCCACAACGGATATCTTTCCGAACGGTCGGACATCCTGAACACGGTCGCCAACGATCCCTATGTCGCGATGAGCGCGCAGGATACCGCGGAGCTTGGCCTTTCGGATGGCGATCAGGTAATCGTGCGTTCCGGCCAGGGCGAACTGACGGCGCAGCTCAAGGTCGACAGGCGGTTTCCCAAGGGCCTCGTCTTCGTTCCGGAAAACTATAGAGCCTTGCGTCTCAACAGCCTGCTGCGGCGGGGCGAATATCCATGCGCGGTGGAAGTCCAGAAGGCGCATGCCACTCTTGAGGTCGACCGCCCAAGCCGGATCTGGCGTGGGGTCTGAAGATTTGGGGTCGGGGCACCGCAAGGCTCCGCGGCAAGCTGCCCACCCCAGCGTCTTCACATCGAGTTGGCGACGTCAGTGATACCTGGTCCCGCAAATGTAATCCTGCAGATCCTGCTCTGTACGCTGCGCTTCGTCGAGCCTGTGTTTAACCACGTCGCCGATGCTGACCACGCCGACAACGTCGCCTCCATCCGTGACCAGCACATGGCGCGTACGCCGCTGGGTCATGATCCCCATCGCGACGGGCAGCAAATCCTGTGTCGAACACGTCGCCACATTGCGGTTCATGATGTCCGCGACCCGCTTTGCCGCCGCCTCGGCCCCGTATTCCGCCACCGCATTGCAGCAGTCCCGCTCCGACAGCGTACCGAGGTATCTGCCGTTCGATCGGCTGACAACGACGAAGCCGATATTGTTGTCTCGAAACAGCCGCAGTACCTCCACCATCGTCTGATCGGGAGCAACTGCGATGACACCGACACCCTTGTTTTTCATGATTTCACCGACAAACATCTGAGCCTCCTTTTCGAGCGCTTCGGTTTGACAGCTGGCGCGCGTTCATGTTCGCCGGATATTCCGCCACCAGTTGTAGCCCTGCGTCTCTTTCGTCTCGACAAGTACGTCCTTCTTCGTATTCAGGCGCGCGGCAACCACGCCGCCGCCGGTTGCCGCCTTACCCGGCTTGGCGAGCAGATCATCGCGCCCGATCACCAGGTCAGCTGAGGAAAAACTCGAGAATTCGTATTGTTGGCCAAGCGCGATCGCGTCCGCCGGGCAGGCGTCCTCGCACAGCCCGCAGAACAGGCAGCGGGCCGTGTCGATCTCGAATTTGGCCGGGTGCCGCTTGCCCTTCTCGTCTTCGTAGGGGACGACTTCGATACAGTCGCAGGGACAGATCCGCGCGCAGAGTTCGCAGGCCACGCACTTGATCTCGCCCTCTTCATCACGCGTCAGGAAGTGATGCCCGCGATAGCGGGAGTAGGGCAGCCACTTTTCCTTGTCCGGATACTGCATGGTCACGGATCTGGAGAACATGTAGCCGAAGGTCAGAGCCAAGGCGCTCGCCAGATCGGCAAAGAACGCCCAACCAATCCATGTTCCAACTCTGTCCTGCGCGCGCGACATCGCCGCCTCGCTTACGGAGCCGCTACGACCCCTAAAAGTACACCGGTTATAATTATGTTCGCCATTGAAAGAGGAAGCAAGACTTTCCATCCGATCGCCATCAGTTGGTCGTAGCGGTAGCGGGGGAAAGTGAAGCGGAACCAGATAAACACATAGACGAAGAACGCGATCTTGAGCACAAACCACAGGAGCGGTGGCAAGGGAATCAGAACTCCGTTCCAACCGCCGAAGAACAGGATCACCACCAGGACCGACACAAGCAATACGATGGCATATTCGCTGACCATGAAGAAGGCAAAGCGGATACCGCTGTATTCGGTATGGAACCCGGCCCCCAGATCACCCTCCGCCTCCGCCAGGTCGAAGGGAATGCGCTGCGCTTCGGCGAGCCCGGCGACGAAGAACACGAAGAATCCGACCGGTTGGTAGACGATGTTCCAGACATCGGCCTGCGCCCGCACGATCTCGAGCAGGCTCATGGATTGCGCCAGCATGACCACGCCGATGACCGCGAACCCCATCGGGATCTCGTAGCTTATCATCTGCGCGCAGGTCCTGAGGCTGCCCAGAACAGCGTATTTGCTGTTGGAGGCCCAGCCGCCGAAGATGACGCCATAAACCTCGATCCCGATCACCGAGAAAACGAAAAGGAGCGCCACATTCATGTTGGAGACGTAGAGCGTGATCTCGCGGCCGAGGACCGAGACAGTTTCGCCGAAGGGGATCGCGACGAACACCACAAAGGGCGGGGCGAGCGCCAGGATTGGCGCCAGTTTGAACAGGAACCGGTCGGCCTCGGCCGGGATGTGATCCTCTTTGGTCAGGAGCTTGATTCCGTCCGCCACCGGCTGCAACAGCCCGTGCCATCCCACGCGCATCGGCCCCATCCGCTGCTGCATGTGCCCGGCGATCTTGCGTTCCAGCCAGGTTAGCGGCAAGGGTAGCAACAGCAGGATCGCAATCAGGAACGCGACCTTCAAGACGATCAGGCCAAGGGCGACGATAAGTTCCATGATCCCGGCTACTTATTCATCGGGTTGAAGCGCACGACCGGACTTTGGCTCCGGCTATACAATGAGCACCGCGCGCACTTGTCAGACTACATGGTACAACGGCGACGCACCTCATACAATGCCGTCGCAGTTATGTCGTCGCTGGTTATGATGTGTCCGGGCTCAGGACGTTTTGAGACGAGTGGTTCGCTGTGCAAGATGAAAGCTTCGCATTTCCGCCGGTTGCACCGCGCCATCTTGCGGTTCAAAAACCGCCGAGGCTCTAATCGCTGCCTGATGAAAGTTTCCGTGGCAGGCCAGCTGGCGTCCGGGGAACTGGACACCCAGCAGAAACGCAAAAAGCTCCTCGACGCTTACGCGGAGGAGCTTTCTGTCAAGCGACTTGCATGGGCAAATATTCAAGTATCGTTGATTGTGGGGGCAGGCTTTGTCCTGTTCGGGTCTTAAAACGGTCCACTGGACTGTTTTCTCGGGCAGGTCCGATCGCCCTCTCACCCTTCAGGTTATGGTTTTGGTTGCGGGGGCAGGATTTGAACCTGCGGCCTTCAGGTTATGAGCCTGACGAGCTACCGGGCTGCTCCACCCCGCGTTATTATTTTACAGCAGAAAGGGCCGCTTGCGCGACCCTTTTTGTTCGGCATGGGCCGTAGAGTTAGTGATGAGAAGATTGTTTTACATAAGTTGCGTTTTGCAGACCTGGCAGCGACCTACTCTCCCGCGTCTTAAGACGAAGTACCATGGGCGCAGGGGCGTTTCACGGCCGTGTTCGGAAAGGGAACGGGTGCAGCCACCCCGCCATAACCACCAGGTCGGCAAAGCGCAACTATATGTTTTGAGAAGCTGGCAGGCGTTAGCCTGTTTTCTTTTTTGAACACGTCTTTTGGACCCTCTTCCGGCTGCGGATGCTTGTGGCACCCATACAGGCCAGAGGCCGTCGCCAATCGTTTGGCGGGCCGTCCGCAGCGCCATTGGCGCGTCAGGACAAAGGTCTGGATCATCGATCCGGACGACCGCTTCGCGGTCGCCGGGAGATGAGCATAGTCAATGAGAACGATCAAGCCAATCGAGCTATTAGTACCGGTAAGCTTCATGCGTTGCCGCACTTCCACACCCGGCCTATCAACGTGGTCGTCTTCCACGGCTCTGATAGGGAATACTCGTTTTCAGGTGGGTTTCCCGCTTAGATGCCTTCAGCGGTTATCCCGTCCATATATAGCTACCCTGCTATGCCCTTGGCAGGACAACAGGTCCACCAGAGATATGTCCATCCCGGTCCTCTCGTACTAGGGACAGATCCTGTCAATATTCCTACACCCACGGCAGATAGGGACCGAACTGTCTCACGACGTTCTGAACCCAGCTCACGTACCGCTTTAATTGGCGAACAGCCAAACCCTTGGGACCTGCTCCAGCCCCAGGATGCGATGAGCCGACATCGAGGTGCCAAACAACCCCGTCGATATGGACTCTTGGGGGTCATCAGCCTGTTATCCCCGGCGTACCTTTTATCCGTTGAGCGATGGCCCTTCCACGCGGGACCACCGGATCACTATGACCGACTTTCGTCTCTGCTCGACTTGTCAGTCTCGCAGTCAGGCGGGCTTATGCCATTGCACTCGACGACCGATTTCCGACCGGTCTGAGCCCACCATCGCGCGCCTCCGTTACTCTTTCGGAGGCGACCGCCCCAGTCAAACTACCCACCATACACTGTCCCGGACCCGGATAACGGGCCGCGGTTAGACATCCATGACGATAAGGGTGGTATTTCAAGGATGGCTCCACGGAAACTGGCGTCCCCGCTTCAAAGCCTACCACCTATCCTACACATGCCGACACGAATGCCAGTGTAAAGCTATAGTAAAGGTGCACGGGGTCTTTCCGTCTGACCGCAGGAACCCCGCATCTTCACGGGGAATTCAATTTCACTGAGTCTATGTTGGAGACAGCGGGGAAGTCGTTACGCCATTCGTGCAGGTCGGAACTTACCCGACAAGGAATTTCGCTACCTTAGGACCGTTATAGTTACGGCCGCCGTTTACTGGGGCTTCGATTCAAAGCTTGCACCTCTCCTCTTAACCTTCCAGCACCGGGCAGGCGTCAGACCCTATACGTCGTCTTGCGACTTCGCAGAGCCCTGTGTTTTTGATAAACAGTCGCTACCCCCTGGTCTGTGCCACCCCATAATAGTTGCCTAGCATGGGGTCACGCTTCTTCCGAAGTTACGCGTGCAATTTGCCGAGTTCCTTCAACATAGTTCTCTCAAGCGCCTTGGTATACTCTACCTGACCACCTGTGTCGGTTTCGGGTACGGTCTATACGGTGGAGCTATTTCCTGGAACCGCTCCGCTGCCCATCCAATCCAATAAGAATGAACAACTTGTGCAATCCGTCACTACCACCAGGCCCACGAATATTAACGTGGTTCCCATCGACTACGCATTTCTGCCTCGCCTTAGGGGCCGGCTAACCCTGCTCAGATTAACTTTAAGCAGGAACCCTTGGTCTTTCGGCGAGAGGGTCTCTCACCCTCTTTATCGTTACTCATGTCAACATTCGCACTTCCGATACCTCCAGGAGCCCTCACGGGTCTCCCTTCATCAGCTTACGGAACGCTCCGCTACCACGTGTATTGCTACACATCCTCAGCTTCGGTGCATGGCTTCAGCCCCGTTACATTTTCGGCGCAAAGACCCTTATTTAGACCAGTGAGCTGTTACGCTTTCTTTAAATGATGGCTGCTTCTAAGCCAACATCCTGGTTGTTTTGGGATCCTCACATCCTTTCCCACTTAGCCATGACTTGGGGACCTTAGCTGGAGGTTAGGGTTGTTGCCCTTTTCACGACGGACGTTAGCACCCGCCGTGTGTCTGCCGAGTAGTACTCCCCGGTATTCGGAGTTTGGTTAGGATCAGTAAGACGGTGAGTCCCCATAGCCCATCCAGTGCTCTACCCCCGGGGGTATTCGCTCGACGCTCTACCTAAATAGATTTCGCGGAGAACCAGCTATTTCCGAGTTTGATTGGCCTTTCACCCCTAGCCACAAGTCATCCCAATCTATTGCAACAGATGCGGGTTCGGTCCTCCAGTTGGTGTTACCCAACCTTCAACCTGCTCATGGCTAGATCACTCGGTTTCGGGTCTAATGCAACAAACTATATCGCCCTATTCAGACTCGCTTTCGCTTCGCCTACACCTACCGGCTTAAGCTTGCTTGTTACACTAAGTCGTTGACCCATTATACAAAAGGTACGCCGTCACCCTTGCGGGCTCCGACTGTTTGTAGGCATCCGGTTTCAGGTTCTATTTCACTCCCCTTGTCGGGGTGCTTTTCACCTTTCCCTCACGGTACTTGTTCGCTATCGGTCATGCACGAGTACTTAGGCTTGGAGAGTGGTCTCCCCATGTTCAGACAGGATTTCTCGTGTCCCGCCCTACTCTAGGACAATCATGATATCTACGCGTACGGGGCTGTCACCCACTACGGCCGCACTTTCCAGAGCGTTCCACTTTAATCACAATTGCCACTGGCCTGGTCCGCGTTCGCTCGCCACTACTTGCGGAGTCTCGGTTGATGTCCTTTCCTGCAGGTACTTAGATGTTTCAGTTCCCTGCGTTCGCTTCTTACACCCTATGTATTCAGGTGTAGATACCTTATCACAATACCTAGAAACCATTCGGGTTTTCACTCACGCTCGTTCTGCACTTCGTGCAGCGCTGCGTTAGCGCGCCGGACGACCGGCGACGCGCTCCGCGCTGTATTGGGAAACTCCCATACAGGCCAGAGGCCGTCGGCGATCGTTCGCCGTAATGTCGGATCGAAGACCCGAC
>NZ_JBFTQY010000032.1:0-5000 GCF_056399245.1 Rhizobium sp. 01N447_2 | reverse complement strand
GACGGAGTTGGCGCCGCACGATTTCTGGCAGGAGATTCACCCACCCGGCACCTTTGCCGGCAATGGGGAATTTACCTCCTTCTATGTCGCCGTACTCGAAGACGGCCGTCAGCTTCGCCTGCCGATCCGTGTGCTGGCCGATGGCGATCACGCCCTCGCCTCGCTGGTCGTCAACCAGGCAAGTTTCGCCGTGCTTGATGTGCTCGCCGAACGCCTTGCCGAAAAGATCAGGTCCATGCGGATCGATGTCGTCGCCGGCCTGCCGACCCTCGGCCTGACGCTGGCCGCCGCCGTGGCGCAGAAGCTCGGGCATGACCGCTACGTTCCGCTCGGCACCTCGCGCAAATTCTGGTATCGCGACGAGCTCTCCGTTGCCCTGTCTTCGATCACCACGCCGACACAGCAGAAGCGCCTCTATATCGATCCGCGCATGCTGCCGCTGCTTCAGGGACAGCGCGTCGCACTCATCGATGACGTCATTTCCAGCGGCGCCTCGATCGTCGCCGGTCTTCATCTGCTGTCAGGCTGCGGTATCGAACCCGTCGTTATCGGTGCCGCCATGCTGCAATCGGAGCGCTGGCGCGACAGCCTCGCAGCCGCCGGTCCGCAATGGATCGCGCGCACCGTCGGCGTCTTCGCAACCCCCATTCTGGAGCGGAACGCCAGAGGCCACTGGCAGGCACCACCAGCCTGACGCGAGATAGTAAGATTGTTCAATCTTTGCCTGAAAGCGCCTCTGTACAGCGCATGAGGAACGATTACAGTCCCGCCTGATCGATGAAACAACGGACCCGCCCATGTCGTTCGAGCAAGCATCCCTGCTGATCCTTCTGCTGGCGATGCTCATTTTCTTCTCGCTCGATCGCATCCGCATCGAGGTGGTCTCGATCGCCGGCCTGCTTGGCGGCTATGCGCTCGGCCTTTATCCCGCCGACCAGATCTTCACGGGCTTCGCCAGTCCCGTCGTCATCACCGTCGTCGAGATCCTGCTGATCGTCCAGGTGCTGGCGCGCGCCACGCTCTTCGACAGTCTCGCCGCCCATTTCGCGGCCGCAAGGCCTTCGAGGTTCAAGGTCATCGCCGGCACGTCCTCGCTCGCCGGCTTCATGTCCATCTTCATGAACAATATCGGCGCCTTTGCGATCACCTTGCCGGTAGCGCTACGCCTGGGCACAGTCCTGACGATCCCCCGCCGCCAGCTCGTCATGCCGGTCTCGTTCGCGGCCCTGCTTGGCGGCCTCGTTTCGCTGATCGGCACGCCGGCCAACCTGCTCGTCAGCGATGCGCTTGCCAAAACGACCGGAACCGGCTTTCGCTTCTTCGATTTCGCTTATGTCGGCCTGCCGGTCGCCATCGCCGGCATTTTGCTTATCGCCTTTCGCGTGCAGCGCCTGTTTCCGGAACCCGACGAAACACCGGTAACGATCCCCCCGGCGACGCGCCGCATCGTCGTCGAGCGTCGCATCCCTGACGTCTCACCGCTGATCGGCGCAAGGCTTTCCGATTGCCCGGCACGGTTCGCCATCAAGCCGTACGCGCTGATCCGCGACGACAACTTTGCATTCGGCCCACTCGACCAGTTGGTGATCGAACCCGGCGACGTACTGCTTGCCGAGGGCGCCGATGCGACCTTTGCCGATCTTGCCGCCACACAGGCGCTGACGGCCGACGCCCACGCGCTTGGTCTGCAGCCGGATTTCACCCGTATCGAAGCCGTCGTCATGCCGGAAAGCACGCTAGTCGGTTCGCGCGTCCGCTCGCTCGAAATCTTCCACCGTCGTGGCATCGCGGTCACCGCCCTTTCCATGCGCGCGCCACGCATCGAGGGCCGCTTCCTCGACCTGCAATTGTCAATCGGCGATATATTGACGCTCGAGGGGCCGCGCGCGGCGATTGCCGAAGCGCTGGAGGAAAGCGAGTGCCTGCCGCTCGCCCCGACAGCACCGGCCGAACCGGCTCTGCTCTCCTGGCGGCCCTTCGCGCTCTTTGCCTGCGGCGTCGCCGCCTCCGCGGCCGGCCTGCGTCCCGACGTCGCTTTTGCCGGTGTCGTGCTCGCGCTCGCCCTGCTCAATCACCTCAACATCCGCCAGGCGATGGCCGATCTCAATTGGCCGATCATCATCATGCTCGCGGCGATGATCCCGATCGGCCAGGCGGTGGCGAGCACCGGAGCGGCCGAGACCATCGCCGGCTGGCTGAGCCTCGTCGTGCCGATTACCCATCCGCTCATCGGCATCGCCCTCATCCTCTTCCTCGCCATGGCATTGACGCCTTTCGTCAACAACGCGACGGTCGCAATCGTCCTGACCCCGATCGCACTGGAATTCGCAAGAGCCGGCCGGCATGCGCCTGACGCCTATCTGATCGCGGTCGCCGCCGGCGCCTCCCTGGATTTCCTGACGCCCTTCGGCCATCACAACAACACACTGGCAATGGGCATCGGCGGCTACCGCTTCGGCGATTTCCTGCGCGCCGGCTGGCCGCTTGCCGTCACAAGTTACGGCCTCGCCCTGCTTCTTACCGTTCTGTTCTGGCTGTGATGCGATACCCGATCGACTTGACTTCCCCAGCAATGAAACTAGAGCAGGAAGTCTTCACCCAATAATTAAGGACAGTCGAGCGCCGTGCGAATTCTCTCCGAAGCCCATTTCCCGGAATTGCCGAACTACTATCGCGGCAAGGTGCGCGAGAATTACGATCTTCCGGACGGACGCCGCATTATTATCAGCACCGACCGGCTGAGCGCTTTCGACCGCATCCTCACCTGCATCCCCTATAAGGGCCAGGTGCTGACACAGACGGCGCGCTACTGGTTCGAGGCGACGAAGGACATCTGCCCGAACCACGTTCTCGACTACCCCGATGCGAATGTCGTCATTGGCAAGCGGCTCGACATCCTGCCGGTCGAGATCGTCGTGCGCGGTTATCTCGCCGGCACCACCGGCACCTCGATCCTGACGCTTTATAAAAAAGGCGAGCGCGAGATGTACGGCATGCGTCTGCCCGACGGCATGCGCGACAACCAGATCCTGCCGGAACCCGTCATCACGCCGACCAGCAAGGAATTCGACGGCGGCCACGATGAACCGCTGACGCCGGCCGAAATCGTCACGCGTGGCCTTCTCACGAAAGAGCAATGGCAGACGTTGTCGACATATGCGCTCGCCCTCTTTGCCCGCGGCCAGGAGATGGCGGCGAAAAACGGGCTGATCCTGGTCGACACCAAATACGAGTTCGGCACCGACGGTGACGGCAACATTATCCTCGCCGACGAGATCCATACGCCGGACAGCAGTCGCTACTGGCTTGCCGAAAGCTATCCGGCAAGCTTTGCCGCTGGAAAACGCCCGGAAAGTTTCGACAAGGATTTCGTCCGCGCCTGGGTGGCGAAGCGTTGCGATCCCTATAAGGACGAGATCCCGGAAATCCCCGCCGAACTGATCGAGCAGACCTCGGCCATCTACATCAAAGCCTACGAGGCGATCACCGGTGAGCATTTTGCTCCCGACAACAACGGCGAGACGCCGCTTGCCCGTATCCGAACCAACCTCGCCCGCTATTTCTCTTAAAATCGCGGCACACGAAAGCCGCCGGGCCGTTCACCGGCTTGCGGCGTTTCGCCCAATCGCGCTAGGGCGCCGCGCGTCCAACAGGACACGCTAAGGACGCTCTATCACATTGAATTGGCGCATAATCCTTTCCGAAAATCGATTCCGATTTTCGGGCTTATGCGCTAGCATCGGAAAAAAGGGGTATCGGGCTCAGCCCGGCGGGGAACAAATGGCAAGAAGGCCAAGACGCAAGGCCGAGGAAACGCGGGAAGACATTCTCTCCATGGCGGAGATGCTGTTTCGCGAGCGCGGCTTCGTTGCGGTGTCGATCGCCGATATCGCCGGCGCGCTCCACATGTCGCCCGCCAACGTCTTCAAGCATTTCCGTTCCAAGGTCGCGCTCGTCGATGCAATCGCCGGACGCCATCTCGACGATGCCGCCGAGCGCTTCGCCGCCTTCGATGAGAAGTTACCGCCAAAGGAACAACTGCTCCGCTTCATCCTGCGCCTGCTGGAAAGCCACCTGCAGGACATCCAGAAGAACCCTTACATCTTCGAAATGGTACTTTCGACGATCGAAGCCAAACTCGAGGCCGGCAATCGCTATCGCGCCCGCATCGAAGTGAAGCTCGGCGAGATCATCCGCGAAGGCATGGCGGAGGGACGTTATCATTGCCGCGATCCAAAGAGCGCGGCACATACTGTCGCAGATGTCCTGGCCTGCGTGCTGCACCCTGTCCTGATCGCCCGCGATGACAAGGAGACACTCGTGCACCGCGCCGAAAAAATCGTGTGTTTCGTCGATGCCGCACTGCAAAATAGCGCTTGCTAAGTGATGATTGCTGAATTACGTCACTTCGTAAAGCTTTTCTTAGATTCGGATAACGGCATTTGAAGCCAACCCAATCCTGACGCTTATATAAGCCTGTGCTCGGCCCAGCCGAGCCCGTGGGCCGAGCTCGTGGATTGAACGGCGATTGCCACCGCACAGGAATTCAGCATGATACGCCGTGCCCTCCTCATCTCCTCGGCCCTGGCATTCGCAGCCCTTCTCGCCGCCTGCAGCGACAGTGGCTCCAAGCCCGCCGGCAATGCGGGTGCAGGCGCGGCGCAGCAGGCTGCCCCGGTCGGCGTCATCACGCTGACGAAGGGTACCTTCCCGATCACCACGATCCTGCCGGGCCGCGCCGAGACATTTCAGACAGCAGATATCCGGCCTCAGGTCAGCGGCCTGATCCGCGAGGTCGCCTTTAAGGACGGCGGTGAGATCAAGAAGGGCGACCTTCTCTATCAGATCGAGGATGCACCCTATATTGCTGCCGTCGAGCAGGCCAAGGCGGCGATCTCCAAGGCGCAGGCCAGCGTGCCGAGCGCCGAAAGCAATCTCGACCGCTACCAGCGCCTCGTCGGCAGCGGCGCCACCCAGATCGAATTCGAAACGGCCAAGAC